>JABIFK010000093.1 GCA_018650745.1 Candidatus Latescibacterota bacterium
CTGCTTGTGGGACATGACATTAAAAAAGGAAGCGATCATATATGATCGCTTCCTTTTTTAATGTCATGTCCCACAAGCAGTTCCATGCGTTTGTTGCGAGATTGTCTCAGGGTTATTCCCTTGCATATTTGGCATTGCCAAACCCGTCGTTGATCACGTGAGATCGGGCAGGTATTTCGGATTGTTTGGGAATAATGAGATCGAGTTCGGTGCTGTTTTCGATGATGGTGCCATCTCCTACGCGCACCCCGTGTCCAAGGCGAATCCGCCCCGGCGCCCGATCACCTGAGCGCACCGTACCAATGACAACGGATGACGCGATCTGGCACTCTTTGCCCGTTTCTACAAAACCATAAATATCGGTGCCGCTGCCCACAGTTGATCCTTCTCCAATGGTTACGGGACCTAAGAGGGTGGCATCCGTTCCAATCTTGACAAAATCTCCGATGAAAGGATGGCGTTGCCGGGCTTTTTCACTGAGACCACCCAAGGTGCACGGATAGATCGAACAACCCGATCCAATGATCCCTGTCTGCCCAGTGGTGAGACCTCGGTGGGGATGTTCGAGGAAGTTGGCATCACCAATTTGAGTTTCGGGATGGAGGTCGGCTTGATAATAACGCCCACCCAATTCGGCTATGGCTCGTGGTAAAAGCGGCACGGGTTCGCACATGAGTTCGTGTGCTGTGTCTGATTGAGAAAGTGCGTAGGCAATGTCGTGATAAAAGAGAACACGCCACCCAGGGTACGTGCTGATAACGAGCTGTAATTGATATGCAAAAGCAGAGTCTAAGTTGTGTTGCCCCAAATAGTCTTCATACGGGGTAAAGGATCTTTCACGAATGCACGTGTCAACGCGGGGTGCAAAATCGAGACCCGAGAGGGTGTCTTGGTTGAGGCTAAAGCGGTGGCGCAGGTAGGCATCCCAAACGGCCGGGTCTCTGAGAGATGCAAAGCGATTCCACAGGGCCCGACGTTTTAGGTTTGGCAATTGCAAGAGCAAGGAGAATGTGGCGTGTAGTGCACGTGTTTCAATGTCTCCGTTGCCATTTTGAGCTGCTTGGATAGACTGGTAGATCATGGCATAGATTTGATCGCCAATTTCCTCTATGCTGTCTGCCAAGTCTGGAGGGGATGCTGTTGTAGAGGCATTGTGTGACCCCGGTGCGACACACTCTAATAGATTGCCCAATACGGTTTCGAGTAGGTCGCGATTAACAAAACCACGACCTGAGCGTTGTGACAGAATGTCTCGATTTATGGGGTCTATACGCAGGGAGGAACGTTCTTCGGGGGTATAGATCTCATCTAATAGGGTGACTACTTTTTTGATGAGAGGGCGTTTGCCCTGTTCGTAAGTTTTGTCAAAAAGGGTGGTGCTCAATTTGGACCTCGGGGGAGAAGGCAGGTAAAAAGGAAAAAGGAAAAAGGAAAAAGGAAAAAGTATGAAAACCCTATGGATTACTGGAGCAGGCTTTCGACGTGTTCTTTGAGACCCTCATAGACGGAGGTTGATGGTACTGGCGCACCAGCAGCCTTGAGTTTGTCAAGGCTGTAGATACGGTGGCAGCAAAAAGAGGCGCGTCCTGGGTTTTCTGTGAGGTATTCGCCCACTGGGAGTTCCACAATGTCTGGATGTGGTACACCGAGGATATCGGCGATGATAAAGTAAAATTCGCGGGATTCAATAATGTCGGGACCCGCGGCTTGGAATATTTCGCCATAGGTTTTGGGGTTGCCTAAGCAACTGAGCATCAAATTTGCGAGATCTTTGGCCAGGATGGGTTGCTGCAAGAAATGGCCACCACCTACCAGTTCGAGGGGTTTGCCTTCGCGTATGTGTTGAATAAGATTGTCGTCACGGCCGTGGTCGGGCAAGCATCCCAATTTTGAACCGGGCCCATAAATATGGCAAGGTCTAACAACAGTCCAATTCATATTGCCTGTGTCGCCATTGATGAATTCGAGTTCGCAAAGCCGCTTTTTACCCCCATAGATATCGGGTAAATAGTGATCCGATTCTTCTAATTGAGGAAACTTTCTTTGGGCAGGGTCAAATACGAAGTCGGTTGAGATGAAGACAAGGTGGTCGGTTTTGTCACGAAACACGGCAATATCTTGTTGGGCATCTTCGGGGGCGTAACCAATGGCATCAATTACCAAATCCCACTTTTGGTTGAGGTCGGAAATGGCATTTGAAAATGCCTCACGGTCATCTCTGTCGACGGTGATAGGGATGATGCCTTCAGCCAATGGCCGTTTGCCTCGTGTGATTGCCCAGACGTTGTGGCCTTGTTCGAGGGCCTGATTTGCTGTTGTGCCACTTACAAACCCGCTGCCACCGATGAGGAGAATATTTGCCATTTGAACTCCATTGGTATGTTTTCGAATCGTTTAGAAATGTGACGAAGTGAAAAGGTAAGGCAAAAGAGGGGATTGATCAACCGCCTTTGGTCGGGCAAAATAAAAAAAGAGCCCGAGAAGACGCATCTGTTGCGATGTGACCGTGCCTAACTGCCCGTTGAACGATAGTGATGCACACCAAACTTCCAGACTTGCAGGGCAATAATGAGGAAGGTCATACCGATTAAGGGGGAGATGTAATGGAGGATGACGGGTGAGCCAAATGGATCTGGACGATCTAATAACGCCAGGCCGGGAAAATAACTGACGCTGGCGAGTGGGACAACATAGGTAAAGAGTTTGCGGAACCACGTGCGGTAGATGGCGAGTGGGTATTGGGCGGTTTGAACGCCACCATAGGTGAGAGTGTTCATCAGTTCTAGGGACTCGGTGGTCCAAAAAGCAACTGTGGCCTGCAATATCATGAGGGCGTAGAAGAAACAAATGCCGCCGACAATGGCAAAGAAACACAAGGCGATTTTTTCAGGTGTCCACACGATTTGAAGGTGCTGGTTTGCCCAGATGAAGACGATGAAGCCTTGCGCCAAACGCCCCACGCGACGCAGGGTGAACTCTTGGCCTGCCAATTGAAGGGCTGTGCTGCGTGGGCGAAGCAAGAGACGATCAAAGTCACCGCCTTTGACCATGTTGCCAAACATATCAAAACCGCGTGACATCGCATCGGCAAAAGAGAAAGCTGTGTTGACAATGGCATAAAGGAGGGCGATTTCGGGCAGTTGCCAACCGACGATGTGTTTGAAGCGGTCGAAGAGAGCGGCGATGGCAATAAACTCTATTCC
>JABIFK010000092.1 GCA_018650745.1 Candidatus Latescibacterota bacterium
TGCTGTATCCAGCATGGTTGTAGGCGCGATAGTGTGGCAGTTCGGTCTGCGGTTTACGCCAGATCTGCCAGCAGATCTGGTTGCAGTTCCATTCAGTTGCTTGGCACTCATTATTGTAAGTTTGGCCACATCCAGGAAGCACCCGCCCAAAGCGCTTACAGATGCAAACGGTAAACCGATCGCGTATGATAACCGCTTGGGTTTAATGCGCCAACAATCTCAACAAGCCTAAAAAATGAGTTTGCAAGGCGTTTTATTATCCTTATATTTATTATTATCAACACTCTATTTACGTAAGCGTGCTCTCGCAACAGTTGAAATATGTTGCTTTTGGTCTCGCTGATTATTCCTCATCGCATAGTCTTCAGACATCTCCTATAAAACCATGGCCGACGACGCACGTTCAAAATTGAATGAAGCACTTGCCAACGCCAAGAACAAGCGCGTCGCAAGTCCCCCTGCGCCAGCACCGCCACCCAAAAAGGCACCTGCCCCCCCCCACGAAGAAGAAATTTTAATGCGCTACCGCAAGGCGCCTTACACTGACGAAATGGGTAAGAAAGCGCGCAACTTGGCACTGAGCTATTTTATGGACCATCTGACAACACATACCCTCAAACTCTACAAAGACCGTTTTAAAGATGCCCCAGAAGGCCAAAACAATAGGGACTCACACCAAAGACGCAATGCCACCATCAAATCGTTTTGCTGTGATACAATTGAAGACTGGGCCCAAAAAGTGGCCCTATCTTCACAGGCCATCACCAGCATTCAGAACAAATTTATCGACCTTGCCGATCAACATCTCGAAGAATCCTTGTCAGACCTACCCGACGAACCTAAGGCATATTAGCTCTTTATGGCACACATTCTGGTCATTGACGATGCTCAAGATATTCGCGACACCCTCTCAAGAGCATTCTCTACCCAAGGTCATACAGTCTCTCTCGCCATAGATGGAGAAGAGGGCCTCCAAGCAATCCAAACCATATCCCCCGACCTCATCTTACTCGATCTGAGTATGCCCCGCATGGACGGCATAGAAGTTTTAGAAGCCCTCCAGACCCAACATCATTTTGATACGCCCATCGTGATACTCACAGCGCAAGCCGAACGGGAACGCATTGTCGAGTGCCTAGAAAAAGGTGCCAACGATTACATCGTCAAACCTTTTAGCTTGCCAGAACTCCAAGCACGCATCAAAGTACAACTCCGTCTACAAGAACTCGAGCGCGAAGTAAGAGACTCTGAGGCCTATCACAGAGCCCTATTTGAACGCTCTTCTGATCCGGAAGTGGTGGTGTCAGAAACTGGGGAAATTCGACAAATAAATGTTGCAGCAGCGGATCTTTTGGGCATTAATGATTTGGCGTTGATTGGGCAAAAGATCGATGATCTGATTGACAAACAAGACCAAAGAGAGTTCAGCGTGGCATTTACGGGGGCCCTAGATGGGAGCGATATTCCCATCTTTGAGGTGCACCTTACGTTGCCCGACCAGCGCCTCATCCCTGTAGATGTGGATTTGGTGTCGGTGAGCATAAGCAATGAACTGCATTTGCTCATCCATTTGCGAGATATCAGCCGTCGTAAATCAGCAGAAGCGCAATCCTCTACCATCCTCAACCATATTGGTGATGCCGTATTTATCACCGATCAAACGGGTCAGATCATGATGGCCAGTCGCAGTGCGGGGCATTTGGCAGGCCACCCAGAAGACGAACTCATCGGTGTTGACATTGCCCAATTTCACGCAGGCGATGATCCATTTCCTTTAGGAAAGTTGCAAAATAATGATTTTGTTTATGAGGGTTTGTTTAGCAGGAAAAGTGGGGACAAAATCCCTGTTGAATGGACTTTGGCAGGTTTTGAAGTGATTGGAGATATGTTTTATATTGGTGTGGTTCGTGACTTAACTGATAGGCGCCAGGCCGAAAGCCAAAGGATGGAAGCAGAACGTCTCAAAACACTCTTGGAGGTTGCAGGAGGAGCCGCACATGAAATTAACCAACCCCTGACTGCGATCTTGGGGTATGCAGAAATGACACAGAACATGTTCGAAAAAGACCCAGGAGTGCATAACTATCAACAGCAGATCATCAACGCAACCTTGCGCATCAATGACATATTGAAAAAGATGCAGACCATCCGCAGCTACCAAACACGCCCTTATACACACGGCCACAACATCGTTGACTTCGAACAATCCAGCCATGAAGAAAGCGGCACAGCCCCACAGGAGTAGGGCCACACCGCCAATTCAATCCTTCCCAAAATTCTCAATTTCGCATTCGTTCTAATTCTTCGTTGCCTGAACATTTTGAATACGATTGATCTTGCTGGCCGCAACCCCTGCGCCAAACCCATTATCAATATTCACCACCGTCACACCCGAAGCACAGCTGTTAAGCATCCCCAAAAGTGCTGCAACGCCTTTAAAACTTGCGCCATACCCCACA
>JABIFK010000091.1 GCA_018650745.1 Candidatus Latescibacterota bacterium
AACAACTAAAAAACCAACAATTCTCCACAAAAAGTTATCAACACCCCCAAAACCCCACCTCCTACTTTATGCCCGAGCCCACATCCATCATCCTAAACACCCAGCAAACCCAAGCAGTACAAGCCCCCCTATCCCCAATGCTCGTGCTCGCTGGCCCCGGCACAGGCAAAACCCGCGTCCTCACCGAACGCATCGCCCACCTCATCTCGCACCACAAGATAGACCCCCAACACATCCTCGCCCTCACCTTCACCAACAAAGCCGCCGGAGAAATGACCGCCCGCCTCATCCGCACCCTCACCGAAGACATCGCCCAAGCCGTCTTCATGGGCACCTTCCACAGCTTCTGCGTACATGCCTTACGCGAACACCACGAAACCGTCGGCCTCCCCGAACACTTCGGCATCGCCGACGACGAACTCCAACGCACAATCCTTTACCGTGCCTTCCCACGCCTCAACCCAAACGAAAGCAATCTCAACAACGTCTTACAAGCCATAGACCGCCTCAAACGCCAAAAACGCTACTATCCTCACGTCCCAATGAAAAAAGGCGACCAAAATCTCTTAGAAACCTATGAAGCAGAACTCAAACAAAACCGCCTCGTAGACTTCGATGACCTCATATTTCTCACCCACGACCTCTTGCAAACACACCACAGCATTTTGCAAACCTATCAAACCCAATTCCAACACATCCTCGTAGACGAATTTCAGGACACAGACCAAGAACAATATGCGCTTGTCAAAATGCTCGCCCAACAACACAAAAACATCTTTGTGGTTGCCGACGACGAGCAATCCATCTTCAGTTGGCGCCATGCCAACCCCGAAAATCTCACCCGATTTCAAGAAGACTTCATGGTCGGCAAGCCACCTATCGTTCTTGAAGAAAACTACCGCTCTGCCGTCGAAATCCTCAACCTCGCCCGTGCTTTCATCGCCAACAACCCCGTGCTGTTCGATCGTACTGTATATGCCCAAAGAACCGGCTCACGAGTACGCGGTTTATTATTCGATTCTTTCCACGCCGAAGGCCAATTCATTGCAGGAGACATCTGGGAGCGCATTCGCGAAAACGCCGACTTGGCCCACCACGACATTGCCGTCCTCTATCCACAACACGCCATAGGAAGCGAACTCGAAAAAATATTCATGACTGCCAACGTGCCCTGTCAAATGGCCCACAAACGTGGCCTTTTCGACCAACCCGTCATCAAACGCGCCTTGTCTGTTTTGCGCTACGCCCTCGACGGTGAAAACGACGCCAGCCTCGAACTCTTCTTACGACGTGAACTCGAAGGTGTTGATCCAGCACTTTACCCCGCCATCCGAAAATTCCAGTATACAAAAAACATCACCACCTTCAAACAAGCCGCCTTTTTATACCCCCGCACAGTCTCCGAAGAAGAAGGCTTAGAAGTCTCCCGCGCACTCGGCCTTGCAGGTGTCGTTCACAACGCCGTGCAAAGAGGCGCAGTTTCATCATTGCCCAATCTCGTAGACGACATATTAGACCAACTCAACACCTCAAACCTGCCCTCACTGCAAAACCATCTCAACCAAATCATCGACCCACTCACCTTACCCGAGATGCACGCAGTTCTTGAACGCACCCTCCCGCTTTATCGCAAAGGCGGCACCTTCTACATTGCCTGCCGCGACGAAGTTTTACGCCACCTGCTTACCACGCTCATCCGCGATGCCCTCTCTCGCCCAGGTGTAATCGTTCGCGAAGCAGACCCTGGCAGCCGCTTAGCACTGGGGCCTGATACAATCGTCTTATCCTTTGACCAAGAACCACCCAAATCAACCACTGCCTTTTTACATTTGGGTGCAATGGCCACCGAGATCGGCCCCATGATCATTGCACTTAAATTTTGCCAAGCCATTGCCTGTGCCGATATACCTGCCACACTCACCGACTACACCGTCTTAGACATTCGCGCAACAAACGACAACCCCGAACAGGCGGAAATCACAGAAATAGGAGCCGTTCGCATTCGCAATGGCGAAGAAATAGAAAACTTTCATACCCTCCTCAAATCAGAAAACAGCACAACCGATGCACCCACATTTCAAGAGGTCTACCCCACC
>JABIFK010000241.1 GCA_018650745.1 Candidatus Latescibacterota bacterium
CAGAATATATCGATTCGGCGCGTACGTTGGATATGAAGATGGGGAAGGTGTTTGATGCATTGGAAGAATATGATTTGGTGAAGAATACGTTGGTGATCTGTACGACGGATCATGGAATTGCGTTTCCGAGCATGAAGTGTCATTTGACAGATCACGGCACTGGGGTCATGGTGATTATGCGTGGACCCAAAGGATTTGCCAGCGGGAAGGTGTTGGATGCGTTGGTGAGTCAGATTGATATTTTTCCGACGGTGTGTGAGTTGGCGAGTATTGATCGGCCCAAGTGGTTACAGGGGGAGTCGATGTTGCCCTTGGTGGCGGGACAAGATGGGGGGGCAGACAGCATTAGAGATGCGGTGTTTGCTGATGTGAATTACCACGCGTGTTATGAACCGCAACGGATGGTGCGGACCTTGCGATGGAAATATATTCGTAAATTTCACGACCGCGAAACGATCATGTTGCCCAATTGTGATCAGAGTATGACAAAGGATCAGTGGAAAGAAAATGGTTGGCACGAGCGAGTCGTGAAGGAAGAGCGACTGTATGATTTGATGTTTGATCCAAATGAAACAAATAATCTGGTAGATGATTCGACTTATGAAGAGGTGTTGGTGAGTATGCGCAATCGATTAGAGACGTGGATGCAGGAGACTGGAGATCCGTTGCCAGACCGTCCTGTGGTGGCGCACTCAGACGGGGTGGTGAATGAAGAAGAAGATCCGTCACCGAGTACAGGCACGCAACATAACGCGCGTGAATATTATGGGCATACAAGTTGAATTTCTAACGTGTTGATATGCAAGATCCCGGCTGTTTCGGAGGTTGAGTAAAAAATGTTGGAATGAGCGAGGGATATAGAATATGTTCAAAGGCATTACCCCACAACTTACTTACATGATGCGAGGGCGAACCAGCAAACAAAATTTGGGCCTGCTGGCCAAATTGCTTCTGATGCTATTTGGCATTGTTACAGTCTTCAGCATTATTTTTCATGTTCTGATGCTCCGAGAAGGCCAAGAGTTTAGTTGGATTACTGGTTTTTATTGGACTTTGACGGTGATGTCTACGCTTGGGTTTGGCGACATCACTTTTCACACCGATTTAGGTCGTGTATTCTCCATGTGCGTGTTATTGACGGGTACCATATTTATGCTCATTCTGCTTCCGTTCACGTTTATCCAATTTTTTTATGCCCCCTGGATGCAGGCACAGTTGGAGTCTCGCGCCCCTCACCAACTCCCTTCGGATATCCAAGGCCATGTTTTGCTCACAAGTTACGGCCCAGTGACCCAAGCTTTGATACAGAGACTGGATCATTACCACTACCCTTACTATCTGATTACCCCAGATATTACGCAAGCCATGCAGTATTATGACCAAGGTATTAACGTGGTTGTTGGTGACCTTGACAACCCAGAAACGTATGAAAAGTTACAAATTAATCAAGCTGCACTGGTCGCTACAACAGCTACGGATACGGTCAATACACACATAGCATTTACGGTGCGTGATATGAATCCTGTCATTCCAATTATTGCCACTGCTGAAGATCCAGACTCTGTGGATATTTTGGAATTGGCGGGCTGTAACAGTGTGCTTCAATTGGAAAAAATGTTGGGACTTTCTCTTGCGCGACGCGCTCAAGGTGGCGATTCTGCGGCTCATGTCATTGGGACATATGAAGAGCTTGTTATTGCAGAAACGATGATGGCCCATACACCGTTTGTTGACAAGACACTTGCAGAGATGGCGTTGCGTCAAAAGATTGGTCTTTCGGCGGTAGGGGTCTGGGAGCGTGGTGTCTTTCAGACCGCCCGACCAGACACACATATTGGGTCCAATACTGTTTTGGTATTGGCTGGTTCTCAAGACCAGTTAGATTTATTTAACGAGCTGTTTTGTATTTATACAACGTCTCGTGCACCGGCAGTTATTATTGGTGGGGGAGGCGTAGGCCAAGCCACCGCACAGTCTCTTGAAGAGCAAGGTCTCGAATATCACATTATTGAACAAGACCCCGAGCTTGTGTCTGGGCTTAAAAATTGTATCCAAGGTAATGCGGCAGACATAGAAATTTTAAAAAGAGCGGGTATCAAAGAGGCAACCACTGTTATTATTACCACGCATGACGATGATATGAATGTTTACCTTACGCTTTATTGTCGGCGCCTCAATCCGGGCATCCAAATTATCAGCCGGGTTACGCAAGAAAGAAACATATCCACGCTTCATCGCGCGGGAGCAGACTTTGTGATGTCTTATGCTTCAATGGGATCAAATGCCATATTCAATTTATTGGAGCGTAGTGATACGTTGATGGTTGCTGAGGGGCTTGATGTTTTTAAACTCAAGATTCCAAAGTCATTGGTTGGAAAAACCATTGCCACATCTGCTATCCATCGCAATACGGGCTGTACGCTTGTTGCGATCAATACAGATACTGACTTGCAGATTAACCCTGATCCCAATCTGCCGATGCCAGAGGATGCCGAAATTATCCTCATTGGCAGCACTGAAGGGGAAAACCAATTTATAGATTTATATGTAGCAGATTAATAGGATTTGCAATACATCATGATAAGAATAGCATATCATTGCGCTTCCATTGTGGAGGGCGATGGTTAATGAGCGTTGTCGATGATTAGAGCTTTTTCATTCAGGCGTTGTTCGGCATCGGTGCCGCGCATGGCACGGGTGTGGGGCGCAATGCGTGGGGCAACGTTGAGGTATTCTTTAGAATTTGGGTCGTGTTTGGCTTTGGTGCCGTCGATGACGGTTTTGAGATCGGCGATGTCTCCGCGCCAAGATAAGAGTGCGTGACGTAGATCGTTACGGATA
>JABIFK010000462.1 GCA_018650745.1 Candidatus Latescibacterota bacterium
CAATCCGGGTGATGAAATTATCACGGCACCGATAACAGACCCGGGCAGTGTGATGCCGATTTTGATTCAAAATGCGGTGCCGGTGTTTGCCGATGTGGATCCATTGACGATGAATATGACACCTGAATCAATAGAGGCCAATATTACGGATCGTACAAAGGCGATTATTTTGGTGCATTTGTTTGGCCGGCCTTGTAAGGTAGATGAGGTGGCTAAGATTGCAGAAAAATACAATGTGACATTGATTGAAGATTGTAGTCAATGCCATGTGACAAAGTACAAAGGAAAGTATGTGGGGACTTTTGGGCATATGGGCTGTTTTAGTTTGCAACAGTCTAAACATATGACCACTGGTGATGGCGGTATGACGGTGACCAATGATGAGGATACCTATATTCGCCTGAAGTTGTTTTCGGATAAAGGATGGGATTATAAATATATGGGCGATCGCGATCACGAATTTGTTGCGCCCAATTATCGCATGACTGAAATGCAAGGGGCTGTGGGTGTGGCACAGTTGGAAAAGGTGCGCAGTGGTGTGGTTGAAAAGCGCATTGCACTGGGGCGGTTGTTGTGTGGCTTGATTGCCGATGCGCCGGGTGTGACCCCCATTCCATTTGATGACGATACGGAAGTGTCTTGGTGGAATTTCGTGTTTCATGTAACGGGGCACGACCCTGACGCATTTTGCAAAGCCGTTACGGCCGAAGGTGTGTCGATGGGGGCGCATTATATTAAAGACCCTATTTTTATGCGTGGTAATTATTTGACCGAAAAGAAGACATACGGCAACAGCGGGTTTCCATTTCATCATGGCGTGACCAGCCGTGAATATCACTATGGGCCCGAGATTGTGCCGGGCGCTGTTAAAGCGTTGTCAACGGTGGCGCTGTGGGGCATGCATGAACATATGGAAGAGGCCGATATTCGGGATGTTGCTGCTGCGATTAATAAGGTTGCAAATGCCCTGTCATCAAAATAAAGGCATCTAAAAACGATATGTCACTGTGGGATTCAAGATTGGCGCGATGGGGAAACCTGTCGCGCTTTTTGTTTGTTGACGAGGAATGGGGGAATGGCTATTGTTGGTGCGGTAGCACGTTTATTTTCAAATTTTAATGATACGAGGTCAGGATGAGTGGGGTTGGTAAATCGTGGGAATTGTATGAACAAGCATGTCGTGTGATTCCGATGGGGACGCAGACACATTCTAAAGCACCACGAGAAGCTTTGCGCGATGTGGAACCGTGTTTTTTGGTGCGGGGCAAAGGGTGCCGTGTGTGGGATATGGATGGCAATGAATATATTGATTTTCGCAATGGTTTAGGGCCCGTGTCTTTGGGATATGGTTTTGATGCGGTAGACGAAGCGGTGAAGGCGCAGATTGATAATGGTTATGTATTTAGTTATGCCCATCCATTAGAAGCGCAAGTTGCAAGTCGGTTGGTGGATATTATCCCTTGTGCTGAGAAGGTGCGATTTTTGAAGAGTGGTGGTGAAGCGATGTCTGCCACCCATCGTTTGGCTCGTGGATTTACTGGGCGTGATATCATTGTCTCGTGTGGTTATCACGGCTGGATGAACACGGTTACCGGCAAAGGCACGCCCAAAGCAATTGGATCTGCATATCGACAATTGCCGTGGGGAGATATGACGCCCTATGAAGATTTGTTTCGTGAATTGGGAGATGACATTGCGGCGGTGAGCGTCTCGTGTGATTATCGAGATATGGACAAGGGACATGAATTTTTGCCCGCATTGCGCACATTAACCCAAAAGCATGGTGCGCTGCTGATTTTTGATGAGATTGTAACGGGGTTTCGGTTGGCTCGGGCTGGTGCACAGGAGTTTTTTGATGTGACGCCAGATTTGTCTGTTTTTGCCAAAGGCATGTCAAATGGGGTACCTTTGTCATGTTATTGTGGCCGTGCCGATGTGATGGATGTTGTGAAAGATGTGGTAATTTCTTCCACATTTGGCGGTGATACCTTGGGTTTAGCTGCGTGTAATGCCGTGTTGGATGTATATGAAAATGAACCGGTGGTCGATACGCTTTGGGCGCGTGGACATCAGTTGCACACGGGGTTCAACGCCATCTGTGCCGAATTGGAAATGCCCGCTTGGTTTTGGGGCATGCCTCCGTTGGGTATGTTGGCTTTTTCACATGAAGAGGCTGCAAAAAACGCGGAATTATTTTTGCGATTTAATGGCGAAGTTTTAAAACGAGGCGTGATTATCTATTCGGTGTGTTACCCGAACTATTCGCATTCGGAAGCGGATATTGATATGGCTTTGGAGGCGATGAGAGAGGCTTTGGGGGTGGTTAAAGACGGGCTCAGCGATCACGGAAGAACACAGAAAAAATAAATTTGGGAAAAGAGGTGGATGATGGCTATGAAAGAAATCGGTGTTCCCGTTCGTTCTGTTAATTGGATACGGCTTCACGCGGGAGTAAACAAAGAAGAACAACCTTGTATTTATGCAACGATGGGGCAACAAGGCGATAACTTGTTTGTGCTTCAGATTGATCCGGAGACGGGTGCGTTTAGGCAGTTTATGTCTTCTGTGCCTGGTTCAAACTATCCAACGGCAACGTTGATGAGCAGGTCGGGGCGGTTGTATGTGGGCAGTGCTTATGCGGGGCACTTGTTGTGTTTTGATCCCAAGGATGATGCGTTGTTAGATTTGGGGCTGATTCACGAAGATGCTGCAACTTTTCCTTGTCGCATAGATGAAGATGCCGACGGCCGCATTTGGGTTGGCAGTTATGGTGCGGCTGACTTGACGTGTTATGATCCTACGACAAATACGTTTACACCCTATGGTCGGATGGATGACGTGGATATGTATAACTATCCGTTTGTCAATGCCGACGGTTTGATTGTGAACTTTGTGAAGATGACGAAACCCCATGTTGTGGTGTTTGATCCGAAAACGGGTGAAAAACAGACGGTGGGGCCTGTGGTGACAAAGGGTGAAGGTGAGATCAATGTGATCAAGGGGACAGATGGGTGGGTGTATGTGGTGTCGAGTGAAGGTAATTATCGCATTGAAGGGATGACGGCCATTGCGGTGGATGCTGTTCCTGAAGAAGAGGGCGCATTGGCGTTGCCTGATGGCAGTACGTTTTCATTTGCCGATGGGGCGCAACAGTTGAATCGAAAGTTGGAAGTAAAAAATCCCAATGGTGAGGCGCGTGTATTTGAGTTGGATTATGATGCGAGTGGCAGCGATATTTATATTTTGCATGAAGGGCCAGATCAATGTGTGTATGGATCGAGTATTTTGCCGTTGCATTTGTTTCGTTACAAACCGACAGATGGTGAGTTGATTGATCTGGGCAAAGCGTCTGAGTCGAGTGGCGAAGCGTATTCGATGGCCAACCTGGATGGCAAGATGTATATCTCATCTTATCCGGCGGCACGTATGTCCGTATATGATTCTTCACAGGGATATGCGTATGGTACCGAGGTGGGTGCCAACCCGCGCGATATAGGTCGGGTAGATGATGTGTCGTATCGTCCTCGGTCTACATTAACGGGGCCGCTTGGCCGGGTCTGGACGGCATCGTTGCCCGATTATGGCATGTGGGGTGGGCCGCTGTCTTATTATAACCCGCAAACAGGGCAGATGGGGTCGTGTGGTGCTCTTTTTGGTGAGGGCAGTTGTTATACGTTGGCGCATTTGGAAGCGCAAAAAATGATTGCGGTGGGGACGAGTATTAACGGCGGATCAGGTACACAACCCAAAGTAGATCAGGCGCATTTGATTTTGTGGGATTATGAAAAAGAAGCAATTGCGTGGCAAGGGACGTTGGATCGTCCCGTGTCGGTGTTTAATGCACTTACTGTGGGCGGGGATGGTCAGTTATATGGCACCGTGACGGGATCTGGTGAACCCGAACTGTTTGTGTTTGATGCGAACTCACATCAGTTTGTTGATGCGGTACCACTTTTAGATGGACATCCTTTGGACTTGGGCTTGCAAACAGTGGACGGCGTTGTTTATGGATTTACGAACCAATATTTTTATCGATTGGATGTCGATGCACTGTCTGTTGATGTGATCTTTGAAGCCGAGGAGCCCATTCGTGCGGCTGGTCCTATTGTTGGGGGCACGGTTTATTTTGCATGTGGGTGTCAATTGATGTCTTATGCGTTGGGGGAGGTCTAAAGTACAAATCTGTCCAGAATGATATTTGTGTGAAAAAATAAGAGGGACGTATCGATATGATACGTCCCTTTTTTAGGGTCTAGACATTTGTGTGAAGCAAGTGAGTCTATCGTATTTTTTAAGAGGCTCATCGTTTGTGTGTAAGATGTGTCGCGTAACAATGACAGATTGGTATAATGAAAAGGGGCATAGGTTAATCTATTGGTTGTGTATTTATTTTTCCATTAGACAGCGAAAACCAACGTTTTCTCGTTTTTCTGTGATGTCTACCCATTGCTGTGCGTTGAGTGTGAAGTCAAATGCATTCATATCTTCCAGATAACTGCCGCCTTTGATAGGGGCTTTGTTGTCTTCGCGCACATCGGCACACCATTCCCACACATTGCCTGTCATGTCATAGGCACCATATTGTGAAAATGTGTCTTGGGTTTGGTAGCCTTTTTGGTTGCGCCCGTTGTAATATCCTACTGGCGTGGTGCCCGGTTCAAATGGGTCACCACTGTTGAAGGCATTGGCTTGGTTGCCCTCTATTTGGTCGCCGTGAGAAAAGCGTCGTAACCCCGTGCTGCGTGCTGCAAAGTTCCATTCGGCTGCTGTGGGCAAACGCCCGCCAAGCCACTTACAGTATTCGTCGGCCATTTCCCAACTGACACCCACAACAGGATGTTCGAGCTGGTTGGCAACTCGGGTGGCAAAGACTTCACTGTTAAACGGAGCAGGTGTGAGACGCAGCACATTGTTTTTGTTTGTCAAAAAGAGATTGTATTGTCGGTTTACAATTTCGGTTTTGGTGATGTTGTGAGCCAAGATGGTGATTTGTTGGAACAGCCCGTCGATCTCTGTCACATAACGACCGCCGTCAACAGGAACATAGGTTACTTGGTCGCGTGCGGGAGAGCGCTGATAGATGTCGTTGTTGACGCGCTTGCTGAAGAAGTAAGTGAAAAAGAGAAAGTCTGACCAATCGACACGACCACTTTTGTCAAAGTCAAAGCGGCGTGCTTGAGATGCCGAGAGCCCAAAGCTTTGGGCAAATAAAGTAAAGTCTGACAAATCAACGACGAGGGAGTTGTCAAAGTCGAATGACGATGCAGTAAAATCGGAGACGACAATGGGAGGGGGAGGAATAGGCGGTTCGGTTTCACTGGGTTGTACGATACCACCAAAGACCGAGATGCGAACCGTTTGGACGGGTACGGATGTGCCATCTGAAAATTCAATGCCAAAGGATTGATCACCGCCTTGTTGTTCGGTGGGCGTCCAGGTGAAGGAGGCCGTTATTGATTCAATTTTGAGATAGCGCGTTACGTCTCCTGTGAGCAGGTTGTCGCGGGTGAGTATGTTGAGTTGCACGCCATCAACCTCTGCTGCTTCGCCTAATAGGCGTAGAGAAAGATCGCGATTGGGCACGGTTGCTTGACCTGAAATAGTGACTTGGATGCGCTCGCCCACATTTAGGGAGTCTTTGCGGGTACGTGATTCATCAAGCACACCGTTGACATAGATTGCAATGTCATCTGAGCGAATGGGATCAAATCGTACACTGGGCACAGATAAGGTGCCATCGCCTGGGTTGCGTACCCGTGAGGGAATACCAGATGATACATCCCAGTCGGTTTCACCGCCGCCTGTTCTGCGTGGCTCCCACGCGAAAAGATCGCCTGTTGCTTCTTGGAGTTCTTCGCCATTGGTATACCCATCTTTGTCAGAGTCTTTCGTGGCCAATTCTTCATTCCATTGGGGCGCACCACTGCCACTTGCAAAGCTGACCCGCACATCGGCACCAAAAGGGTTGAGGTCAAATGGGAAGGTTGGTGGATTGGCCAAGTGACACAAGGTACAGCTAAAACGGTCGCCATTGGGCACGGCAAAACGATAGGAGCCAACAGCCCAAGTATTGGAGGCGGAGCTGATCGATAGGAAAATGAGAAGAGATAAGACACGGATCATATAAAAGCTCCTAAACCAATAAAAACGAAAAAGGTATCCATTTGATATTTAAAACAATAGCGTAAGCATTACAATTGTCAAAGATATTTTGGATTTTGAGATACAGTTAACAGTGTGATAGAATTGCACCGTGCTTATTAAGACGTTTACCAACTGAGAAAGTTTCTGATCCAAATAGTATTCGCGTGTGAATTAGCGATTAGTGGGTTTTATGTCAAGGTGGAAAAAACGCACCTCTGGTATATCTCCTAATTGTTAATAGGATGTTTGGGGGCAGAGAATGGTTTAGAAGTTCAAGATAGAGATGTGCTGTTTTTTTCACGAGGTGGGAAAGCTTCGTGTACAAACTCGGGCGGTTTGTGCAGAGCAAGGCGACACAAGGCTTTGAGGGCACGAATGGCTTGGCGGGTGTAGGTTTCGGCAGCTTTGTCTTTTGTCTGCAAGTGTTGGAGGTAGTATTTTATGTCTTGGGGCTGAATATCGGTCGGTGTGTTTTTGAGGGCTTTTAGAAAACGACGTGTGTGGAATGTATAAATTTTGATGGTGTGCGGACTGTAAGCTTCTTGCACCAAAACATCTTTAAATGTGCGCAATAGATCGCTTGCGGGACCCGGCGCAACACGGATGGCAGGTTGCCAGCCTACGGGTTTGCTTTTTTTCTTAAAGAGTTCGGGGTCGAGAATGATTTGGTCGCCCGAAAAGAGGGCTTTTAAACGGTCTATGGTGCGAATGGTGCGGGGAATGGCCCAACAATGACGGTGATCATTCCATTTGCGCCCCGATATGGTTTTGATTTTTTGCACACGCTCGTGCGAGTAAGGCAGTTCGACAAATATCAAGCCTGAAGGGCCTGGTGTGACTGTGATTGGGCGTAGGATTGCGTCTGGTATCATTATGAGATCAATTTATGCTTAAATGTTCAAGATTGGTTTTGACATTGCCGATTTTAATATTATAGAGGGATGTATGTTTTAAGGAGGTGATTGTGATGTTGGCGTTGACTTCTGCAGCAGATATGACCCTGCCTAATCTGGCTTTTACTTTGATTATGAGAACTGTACAACAGTCTCCGGCGGTTCCTTCTCAGCCTGAACCAAACGAACAGGGAACTCGTATGTCGACACCACTTGCCAGCTCACACCCTATGGATCACATTGATATGAAAGTATAAATTTAATGTATATTCCTGATATAAGAAAACGCCCACAATTTCTAAAACTGTGGGCGTTTTGATTATACGTGTTAAAGCCCCATCTGACAAGATGGGCTTTGTTGTTTAAGCTTTTAAATCGAAATGTGTTTCCATGTCTTTTAGGGGGGCTGCAGGCAAGCTGGATGCCAATTGCATGCGTGGTGCACTAAAATCACGGGCTTGGGCCTGAAACTGGGCCACTTCTTCTATTTGAGCTTTGCTGGAGGCAATGAGTTGTAGACCTGATGAACTAAAGCCGCCATGACCGCCGACACTTGAAGGGCTCATGTATAACACCTTGTAATATATTTAGTTAGTGATTTTTTTAGGGCCGTATTGTGTTTGCTTGAGATTTTCAATTTGAAAAAATGATGGGCCTCTTGTATTATTATCGTCAAATGTATCATTCAGGTGAAGCTTTTTTTCTATTTTTTCTATTGCAACTCTCACTGTGTTACTGCGTTTAAGCTTGTTAGGAGCCATTACACTTTAAAAGGGGTTTTTAAATGAAGTTGGGTAGACGTTTGATTCGGGGTACTTTGGTTTTGGGAATGTGTTTGGTTGTGGTGTCTTGTGGTAGTGTTGATCAAGGCCCACCTACTTTGGCAGGGCCTTCAATTGATGACGGGGTTGACAGTGGAATCAACAATGAGGTAACTGGAGGGGTTGGGCGCATTGCGTATTTACGCCCCAGTTTAACATCGGGCTCTATACATATCTATTTAATTAACCCCGATGGCACAAACGAAGTCGTTGTGAATGATGAGGCCGATTTGGCAACTTATTCGGCCCCTTCTTGGTCTCCCGACGGTACACAAATAGCCTTTAATTCTGATCGCGATGGCAGTGCCAATCACAATATTTATGTTATGAACGTGGATGGGTCTAACTTGCGTGCTATTGTAGAAGACACCGGTGGCGATTTTGCACCCTCGTGGTCTCCTGACGGGCAGAAGATTCTTTTTCAGGCTAAGCGCGACAATAATACGGGGTGGGATATTTATGTTGTTGATATTGATGGCTCAAATGAAAAGATGTTGATCAATACCAAGTTGGGTACGATTAGTTTAGATGATCAGCTGCCGACCTGGTCTCCTGATGGCTCGAAAGTTTTGTTTCAGGCAGGTTTGGCCAGTGTTGGCACTGATATTTATGTGGCCAATGCCGATGGGTCAGATATTGCACGAGTAACCTCGGGTAGTGGACGTTTACATTCGCACCCTTCTTGGTCTCCGGATGGTTCACAAATTGCATTTGAATCTAATTTGCATCAGGCTGTGATCTTGGGGGCTGCCCCAGTTGCTGAATATGAATTGTATGTGATGGATTCGGATGGGGGAAATGTTAAGCGGATGACGTTTGAAGGCAATGCAAATTCTCAGATACAAAACCCGACCTGGTCGCCTGATGGTTCTCAGATCGCTTTTGAATTTACGACCGTTCTTTCTTCAACACGCATTACTACAATTGTTGTGATGCGTGTTGATGCCACGAATATTTACACGATTCCCAATATGCCCAATGGTGGTTTTTTTCCAAGATGGTCGCCAGTGCCTTAAGGGAAATTTAAAAGGTAAAATTAAAAGAAGAAATCATTTGATTGACTCAAAAGCTCCGGATTACTCCGGGGCTTTTTTGTTGCATTTCACTTGGGTGAGGATTATTCTGTACAATGGAAACAGTATGTTCATTTTTTGCACTGGGAGACTGAAATGGCAGATCGTCCGAATGTATTGGTATTTTTTACAGATCAACAACGGTGGGATACGTCGGGGTTACACGGCAATCCAATGGATTTGACGCCTAATTTTGATGCAATGGCAACGCGCGGAACACACGTGGCCAATTCATTTACGTGCCAGCCTGTGTGTGGGCCTGCGCGCTCGTGTTTGCAGACTGGGTTGTACGCAACGGAAACTGGTAGTTTTAGAAATGGGATTCCGCTGTCCAAAGATTTGAAGACATTGGCGCATCATTTTAAAGGTTCGGGCTATGATACGGGGTATATTGGCAAATGGCATTTGGGCACACAAGATCCTGTACCTGAAGATGAGCGTGGCGGCTACGATTATTGGTTGGCGGCCAATGTACTGGAGTTTTGCTCAGATGCGTATGACACGGTGATGTATAATAATGACAATGAAGCTGTGAAGTTGCCTGGATATCGGGTAGATGCGCAAACTGATGCGGTGATTCGGTACATTGATGGACACCAGGAAGATCCGTTTTTCTTATTTGTGTCGTATTTAGAACCACACCATCAAAACCATTTGGACGATTATCCACCCCCTGATGGATATCGTGAGCGCTATACCGGTGGTTGGGTGCCACCTGACTTGGCTGCATTGGGCGGCACGGCGCATCAACATTTGGGTGGATATTATGGGATGGTGAAGCGTTTGGACGAAGCGCTTGGGCGGGTGTTGGATGCGCTCAAGAGTTTGGGGCAGTTGGACAATACAATTATTCTGTTTACGTCGGATCACGGTTGCCACTTTAAGACGCGCAACGGCGAATATAAACGATCGTGTCACGACAGTTCCATTCACGTGCCCACAGCTTTTCACGGGCCGGGTTTTCAAGGTGGCGGGCAAATTCCAGAACTGGTGAGTTTGGTCGATTTGCCTCCCACCCTATTAGATGCTGCTGGCATTGATGTGCCCGAGGAAATGTCGGGACGTTCTATTTTGCCACTTACGAAAGGTGAGCGAGATGAGTGGCCGGAAGAAGTGTTTGTGCAAATCAGCGAAGCGCAGGTGGGCAGGGCCGTGCGTACACAGCGGTGGAAGTATTGTGTGGATGCACCCGATAAAAAGGGCGGTCAAGATTCTGGCTCAGAGACATATGTAGAACAATATCTGTATGATTTGCAGGCCGATCCGTATGAGTTGCGCAATTTAATTGGGTTGGCATCA
>JABIFK010000508.1 GCA_018650745.1 Candidatus Latescibacterota bacterium
ATTTTCAATACGGCTGAAATCCATGGCAATGTGAAAAAAACCCAATTCCATTTGGGCGTACCAACGACGCGTGCCGAGACAATCTTAGCTCGATCTCGGAATTTACAGGAACTCAAGAGCACACAAGGGGATCTTAAGCAACAAGTGGAAAGTGCGCGCAGAAGTTTGGATAAGTTGCTAAAAGTGACTGGTGTTGTCTTTAACCTTAATCTTGGAAGGATCGTTAGGCAAAGTGAGGTGGGGCTTCAAATAGATCTCTCTTCGTTTTACAAAGCACTCCCAGGACGCTCAGCCGCCGAGGTCGACACAGCTCTTCGACAATTTTTCGCAAAAGCTGTTATGGGTTTATTAACACGACTCAACCGTGATTATATCGCCAGTGGTCGTGGGCATCAAGTGCGCTTTAAGAGTGTGGTAGCTAAATTACAAGATCTGGTGCTCAAAAGCCGAGAATATGATAAGTGTGTGCACCTTTTTCTTGATGATACAGAACACATTGTGGCTTTCTGTGAACGATATGCCTTAGACAAATCAAAAGTATCCATCGGTGGAGCAATCCAGGATTCTTGTGAGGTGACGATACAAGGCTTGGAGCTCGTTGGTGCTGAGAAACAAGCTGTGGTGAAGGATTTTAGGTTACAGATTGAGAATGGGCAAAGAGATGGCACGCAAGAAGCCAAGTTTTATTGTGGAAAAAATCTAAAGGACATGGAGTTTGTGTCTAAGGGATCTTTACGGAATGTCCTAATTTGGGTTGCCGATGGGCAAATTCGATGGGAATTTCGTTCTTAATTACGCTACCGGGCGCGTTAATAGAGGGGATATACATGATAGATGTAGCAGGTAACAGTAACGAAGTTTTGCAAATCGTTGAACCCGGGCAGCCTGCGGAGCAAGACGACTTCACGACTTTTGCTACGAGAGTTGCCGATCACGGCCAAGTTCTCAACCGTTTATGTCTGGATACGCTCCAAATAAATGTAGGCAAACTCTGCAACCAAGCCTGCCATCATTGTCACGTAGATGCCAGCCCAATTCGTACAGAAATAATGACCAAAGAAACCGTTGACCATTTGCTCGAATTTTTGAGCCAGAGCAAGGTGCAGGCAGTTGACCTCACGGGGGGCGCGCCCGAGCTCAACCCTCATTTTCGGTATTTTGTGGAACGAATTCGACAAATGGGCATTAAGGTCATGGTGAGATGTAATCTGACGGTGATCTTCGAACCGGGTATGGAAGATTTGCCTGCGTTTTACAAACGCCACGATATTGAGCTCGTGTGCTCTTTGCCTTGTTATCTAGAAGACAATGTTGACGAGCAAAGAGGGCGCGGCGTTTATCAAAAAAGTATTGATGCTTTACGAACGCTCAATGCGATTGGGTATGGCCAAGAAAATTCGGGTTTGTTCCTACATTTGGTGTACAATCCTGTCGGTACATCTTTACCCCCCGGACAAGAAGAATTGGAAGCTGACTATAAGCGGGAACTTAAAGCACGTTTTGGCATTGTGTTCAACAGCTTGTATACCATCACCAACATGCCTATCAAGCGCTTTGGCGATTTTCTGAAGCGCCGGGGGCTTTACCAACATTACATGAATACGTTGGTTCAAAATTTCAATGTTCAGACGCTAAATGGCGTGATGTGTCGGTCTCTTGTGAGCATCGACTGGGAAGGCAATATTTATGATTGTGACTTTAACCAGATGCTAGAGATGCATACATTCGATCAGCCAATGAAAGTTTGGGATCTGATACCCGAAGAATTGATCGGTGATAAAATCAGAGTGGGCAACCATTGTTTTGGGTGTACGGCTGGGGCTGGAAGCAGTTGTGGTGGGGAACTTGTATAAGTTATCCAAAGAGAAAAAAAGCCCCAGGTTATAGATGCTAACCTGGGGCTTTTTTTAAATCAATTGGCGCTGTTTGTCGAGGATTTCTCTTACTTTTGCAGCCAAGACTGTTAAATCAAACGGTTTCTGCAAAAAACCGGCAAATGGGCCAAATGAATCCATCTGTTCTTGCACATTATGACCACTAACGAGAAGGATTCTCACATCGGGGTGGGTGGAGAGAAGCTGATTGCTCATTTCTATCCCACCAAGTTCTGGCATGATGAGTGTATAAATTAAAGTGTGTAAATGGTCAAAGTTTCCCAAGTGTCCGATACTAAAGGGCACCGAAATATGACAAGGAGAAACAATGGCCAAAAAGAAGAAAGACGCTCAGTCCCAGTTACTTGATGCCTTTATAGACGAACTTCTCGAAGAGGGTCACAGCAGCGAAGACCTCTTGGGACAGAACGGATTGTTGAAACAAATGACGGGTCGTTTATTGGAACGTATGCTTGCCGGCGAACTGACCGATCACCTTGGATATGCAAAGAGCGATGTCGCTGGTCACCATAGTGGCAACTCAAGAAACGGTAGTAACAGCAAAACGATTAAAACGGACACTGGCCAAGTCAGCATAGAAGTGCCCCGAGATCGCAACGGTGCGTTTGATCCTCAGGTAGTAGGCAAACGCCAAACACGTTTGAAGGGCTTTGATGATAAAGTCATCTCGCTGTATTCCCGCGGTTTGACCGATATGGAGATAAAAGAGCACATCAAGGAGATCTATGGTGCAGATGTCTCCACGGGGTTGATCTCCAATGTGACACATGCTGTCTATGACGAAGTGAAAGCGTGGCAATCTCGACCATTGGATGAGGTGTATCCCATCGTCTATTTGGATGCCCTGAAAGTCAAAATTCGTGATTCAGGTAGTGTTGTCAACAAGTCTATTTATCTTGCCCTGGGTATCAATATGGAGGGTGATAAGGAGCTGTTAGGCTTGTGGATTGAGAAAAATGAAGGTGCCAAATTTTGGCTTTCCGTACTAACCGAACTTCAAAACCGAGGGTTAAAGGACATCTTCATTGCCTGCGTGGATGGACTGAAAGGATTTCCTGAAGCCATTGAGACCGTTTTTCCCGACACCCAGGTGCAATTGTGCATTGTCCACCAAATCCGCAACAGCTTGCGTTACGTCACGTGGTCAGATCGCAAGGAAGTCGCTGCTGATTTAAAACCGATCTACAAGGCAGCTACAATTGGAGAAGCTGAAGGACATCTTGAGGCTTTTGCTCAAAAATGGGACGAAAAATATCCCACCATCTCTAAATCTTGGCGTGAAAACTGGGATCACCTGACACCCTTTTTCGCTTACCCAGAGGAAATACGAAAAGTCATTTACACCACCAATGCTATCGAATCAATGAACCGGTCTATAAGAAAAATCATCAAAAACAGAGGGGTGTTTCCTTCTGATGAATCTGCCACCAAGCTGATGTATTTGGCTCTGAGAAATATCGCAAAAAGATGGCAAAGACCTATTGCCCATTGGCAAGCAGCACTTAATCGGTTTGTCATTATGTTCGGAGATCGAGTACCACTCACATAATATTCAATGATCATTTACACATTTCATTTGACACACCCCACCCATCAAATTCAAACTAAACCGTTTCTTCCCATCAAACCACTGATGCAACAGTTCAAAATCCGAATCCTCCGCAAGCGTTTCTATCTCCGTCAGCGAATATTTGTAAGACAGTTCTGTAAAAACCATCTCCCCTTCTTCAAATGAGACACCCAAACCCAAATCATCAATTGCCACAACTTGCTCACGCGTACTTACCAAATACATTTCGACACGCCCTTCGTTCTCATCGTACACCGCTTTGTGCTGAAATGCATCCAAATTAAAGTGTCCGCCCAACTCGCGATTAATACGTTCCAGCAAATTCAAATTAAACTGTGCTGTTACACCTTGTGCATCGTCATAAGCCGGTTCCAAAACCGCACGATCCTTACGCAAATCCACACCCATAAGAAGAAGATCGTCTGATCTCATCGATGCACGCACATCCCTTAAAAATTGTGCTGCATCCAAACGTGTAAAATTCCCGACACTCGACCCCAACCACAACACAAGTTTGGGGCCTTTTATTCTTTCTCGCACTTCTCTCAATCCACGCTGATACTCTGCTGACACCCCCACAATCTCCAAATTGGAAAACCGGTCTAGAAACACCTGCGCACTGTCTTCCAATGCAGACGATGAAATATCCACAGGCATATAAAGCAGTGACATTTGTTGTAGTAACAATGCCTCGATCAGCACTTGTGTTTTAACACCACTCCCGCTGCCCAACTCCACCAACGTCACATTTTCTGGCATTTGGGCAGCAATGGCTTTTGCTTGATCAACCAAGATTTCACGCTCTGCCCGTGTCAAGTAATATTCTGGCAAATCACAAATAGCTTCAAATAATTTCGACCCTTTTTTATCGTAAAAAAAACGACACGACAAATGCTTTGAATCCGCTGCCAAACCTTCCCTTACGTCCTTCAAAAAATCATTGTCTCGTTCTTTATAACCCGTTTCAATTACTTTAAATGATTCTGTAATACCCGACATCAAAACTCCTTATAAAAAAGGGGATCGAATATTCGATCCCCACGTCTTTCTCCAGATACGCAATACCACCCAAATGTCCAGAAGCCCAAAAATTATGATATCCTTTATCTTCTACAAATGCCAGATATTCCCGATTGTCACCAATCGATTTTGGAGCTTAAAATCATTCACATAAACCCGATGTGCAGGACCTTCATTATCATAATGAAACCCATTTCCAGTGTACCCCATTTCGCAAACACCACCAGCAAACGCTATCAATTTAGCTTTGGGCACATCAACCCGAAGGTTCAAATGATCCAAATTGTCCAAATATGCCGGACGAAGTGGATTGCACGCCAGAATAAATTTCAAATCTGTTAACAACAACTCTTGATGCTGTTGTTCGTGATTGAGTGCCAAGATCACCAAATCACAAAATGCATCCCATCCATCTTCTTGCACCGTGTCAATCAACCCACACATTTGCTCATCAACATATGTCCGAAACTTCATAACCTCATCAATTGTCGGACGAGACAAGGTACCCCGCAATGGGCGGTCTACCCGTACACCAAACGAATCGTAATACGAATTAAATATAAATGCAAACCGTGGATGAAAAGGTTTGTATCCCGAGATATACTTCTCTAAGAATACCGCCTCATAAAACCAACTGGTATGACCCAAGTGCCATTTGGGTGGGCTCACATCTTCAATGGGCTGAGGTATATAATCTTCTGTTTTTAAGGGGGCACAAATAAGTGCTGACCTTTTTCGCACATCCAAAAAAGCCTGCCGCAGTTCTGCTCGCCTCATGCCACCTCACCTTTCAACTGCAAACCACGCGATACAAATAAGCGCTCAAACAATTCAAACAGACCCTGCACAATGAGCGCAAGCAACGCCGCAGGTACAGCCCCTTGCAAAATCAAACCCATATCGTCCAATCGAATACCGGTCAAAATCGGTTGGCCATATCCCCCCGCTCCGATTAAGGCGCCCAATGTTGCCGTACCCACATTGATGACGGCCGATATTTTGATACCTGCCAAAATCGACCGAGAAGCCATCGGTAAGGTGACCAATCGCAACTGTGCGCCCTCTGACAAACCCAATGCGGCAGCAGATTCTCTTATGGTCACAGGAATATCGTGCAACCCGGCATATGTATTACGCACAATGGGCAACAAGCTATACAAAAACAGCGCCACGATCGCAGGGGGGCCACCAATACCCAACAGCGGAATCATAAACACCAACAGTGCCAACGACGGAATCGTTTGAATGATCCCCACCCCCCCCAAAATAATTTGCCCGCCGTTTGTCCATCTAAACGCCACAATGCCCAACGGTATAGCCACCAAAATCGCTGCAAAAAGGGAAATGCCCACCAGTGTTAAATGATCCTGAGTATGTTTCCAAAGTTGTGCACCCGCAGTTTCCCTTTTTACCGCCACTTGCATATTTAAGTTTTTAGCCAAAAAAGCAGCGGCCACTTGCGCTTCTGGTATCTTTTCTAATTTCGCTTTTGCGTTCATCCCTACCATTTTTTTCTCGAGAATCAATCCCTCTAACTTCAATATTTCGTTCACAACTCGGGGCGCGTTATCAATTAAATTTGCGCGATAAACAATCACCGCATTATAAGTTGGAAAATGTTGTAAATCATCCACCAACGTTCGCAATCCATAATATTGAATCTCAGCATCTGTTGAATACATATCCATCACGTCAATCGTGCCGCCCTCTATGCCGCGATAGGCCAAATCGTGATCCAATCCACTCACATTTTGATGTAGAAGCTGATATCGCGCTCTCAAACTCGGCCACCCATCTCCCCGATCCATAAACTCATTGCCAAAACCCAGCACCAGTTCGGGATGTTTTTTTAAATCTGAAATCGTCCGAATCCCCAATGCCTCTGCTTGCTCTTCCACCATTCCCAAGGCATATGTATTGTTAAATCCCAAAGGTCGACTCATCACAATACCCATTTTCGCCAATCGGGCACGAATCTCTTCTTCTTTGTTCAGGTTTTCCCCTGCCAAAATTTCCTGACTGAGCGTACCCGTATATTCAGGATAAAGGTCAATATTTCCCTTTAACAAAGCACTCCACAGCACCCGTGTACCACCCAACCCTCGCCGATGCACAACAGAAGCCTCCGCATTGCGCCCAAGATGAGACAGCACTTCACCCAAAACCACCGATTCTGTAAACATCTTTGACCCAACAACCACGTCTTGTGCCTCAGTTGACGTAAGAAACACACAGAAAACCAAAATTAAAATTTTC
>JABIFK010000090.1 GCA_018650745.1 Candidatus Latescibacterota bacterium
CATGAGCTTTCAATCCACAAAACGCAAAATCAAAGACAAAACATACGACCCTTATTGCGAAGCCATCTACATTCACAACAATCACTTTGAAGGTGGCGGAGCCGATCCTCAAGGCGAAGTGGGCAAACTCATTCGCCAAGCCTTTGGCACCAACGGTCCCGACATTGTCTACGACGGCATTGCAGATCCTAAAAAACTTGTCAACGGCAAACTGCCACCCAACCTCGGCATCTACATCCAAAACAACAAAAACGCCACCTTTGCCAACATTGACCTTGCCAGTGTAAAACAAGGCAAAAAGCCCAATATCACCACCGACATCTCTGTTCATCACGGTGAATTAGCGGCCTTACCTCCTATTACGATTGAAGGCATAAAGTAAGAAGAAAAAGAGAAACCGATAACAACCAAAATCTTCCAACTTCATAAGATGCCCTCCTATAAACCTGGACCAAACGACAAGCAATTACCAAAAGGCAGCATCCACCATGTCTGTTACAATGTTATTTTGTTTCTTTCTAAAAAAGTGCAGAGTACCTCTTCTTCTGCTCCTAACCATCATCAGCTGTGCGCCCTCTCCAACCGAGTGGGAACCTCCAGAGCAATTATCCGAGTACGGCCTCTTCCAAGGAACAGGTGCCATACAAAAACCCGCACCAAACGTCATCCCTTACGACCTCAACACCCCACTCTTTTCTGACTACACCGCCAAATACCGATTTATCAAATTGCCCAAAGACACCCAAGCCACATACGACCCCATCCAAACATTCGACCTTCCCATAGGCACCATCATTGCCAAAACATTTGCCTATCCCCACGACATGCGTGACCGATCCAAAGGCCAACACCTCCTTGAAACGCGCCTCCTCATTCATCGCCCCAATGGTTGGATTGGCCTGCCTTATGTTTGGAACAAAGAACAAACCGATGCCACCCTCGAAATAGCAGGCGAAATCCTCCAAACCCAGTGGATTCACACAGACGGCCAACAACGATCCAACAAATACATGATCCCCAACGTCAACCAATGCAAACAATGCCATGACCAACACGGCCATCTCAAACCCATTGGCATTCGAGCACGCCACCTCAACCGCGACTATCCCTATGATCATGGATCAATGAATCAACTCACACACTGGTCACAACAAGGTATTCTAGAGAATGCACCTCATCCAAATAATGCCCCCAAACTTGCCGTATGGAATAACCCTAACGCCGGCACCCGAAATGAACGCGCCCGAGCCTATCTCGAAGTCAACTGCGCCCATTGTCACGCCCCCGAAGGACGTGCTTGGAGCGCCGGCCTGGATCTCACGGCATCCCAAACCGATCCCTCCCTCATAGGCGTCTTCAAAACATCCACTGCAGCAGGCGCAGGCACGGGTGGCCGAGACTACGACATCGTCCCCGGTGACCCCAACGCATCCATCTTCCCTTACCGAATCGCCTCCACCCAACCCGACGTCGCCATGCCCGAACTCGGCCGCCGCCTTGTTCACACCGAAGGCCTCGCCCTCATTGAGCAATGGATCGCTAACATGAACACAGAAAAGTAAGGAATAAATGGAATAAATGGTTTCCTCGCCCATCTGCCACTGAGCCAAAACAACACCCTTACGCTACACGATCTCCTGTTTTACGCGAAACCAAAAATGCCATCAACAAAGGCAAAAGACCAAACACAATCATCACCGCACCACCCATTTGATAAAACGAAAGCGCTGCCTCTAATGCATTTCGTCCATTAAATATCAGCCCCACCCAAATCACACACACGTAGGAAAGTAAATTGTAGCGCATGATACGTAAGATCATAAAACCCAAGACCGAAAGGTGTAGCAATGCCAAAGCAAATAAGATCGAAAAATGGTAAAAATCATCAGCTGGCGAAACACTACGCGCAACCATCAAGGCCACACCCACAACGACAACCAAATATTTTACATTGCCAATCACACGCCGCCAAATCAACAAAACAGCAATAAACGTCAGCAACGTCATTACAACAGCTGTCGCGGTGCCAAAAAGAACATCGAAAAATGGAACATAGGTATTCACACCACCAGGTGACCGAACCTTCGTATCCAAATATGGCAACAAGGTACTATACCGCACGTATCCAGCAAATGTATCCATGCTCTTGTCAAATATCCCATAACACACAGCCACAACAAATGCTTGTAACCACAATGTGGCAGATCCCGCTTTGAGCCTCAAAACATTCAACCAACTTGTCAAAGACATTTCTTCAGCCAAATCCTGCTTAAAAAGTGCATCGGACAAAGCAGCAATGAGCGCAGCCACCAAACCAAGAAAAACAGATCCAAGCAACATGCCTACAGCTTGCATGCCCCAAAAAGTCATCATCGCTTGGCTGGTATTATATCCTTTATAAAAACCTGTCATCCCGTTGATACGATCAAACAAAAATAACGCCGTCACAAAAATACCCACACCAATGCCAAACCGCCAATTGACATCATCCTGACGATATGCACGAAGCAAATAGATAGACCCCATCACAATCGTCGCAACCACCAAAATCGTCATGACAATCATCATCGCAGCCGTTTTCATTCCTTGCTCATTCAATGTTCGCAAAAACGCTTCGGGTGCTTTATAACGCGTTCTGGCACGACCGATCTCATCACCCAAGACAGTGGCTTCGACCCGAAACTCTCCCTCTTCAACCTTCTTGTCGTATCGTTCCCACACAAAGCGATGATCGGTGCGTTTCTCACGTTTTTCGGACTGAGACGCCAGCAACTTATAAATCGTTGCATCGGTCACTTGACGGTTTAAATGTGTTTCCACAAAATCTTCTGCAAGCTTTTGAGCATCTTCAAGACTTAAATTTGCACCGTCTTGATTCTCTGGCAACAAATGCCTAAACGAACCCAATCGACCTTCATTGTCAATGCTGATTCTAATTTCCTCTTTTTGCTCTTCCAGAAACCAGCGTGTATGCCAAAGCCACGAATACGTTTCTTCCTGAACCCAAGTCTCAGCCTTATCTCGCCCCAACAATCGAACCAAATGTGTATGAGGCTGAGACCCCAAGGAACTGCCAAAATAGGTCGTTTGCATATATCCATCCACATTCAACTCCAACCCTTCTCGCACCGCATCTGCCTTTTGTATCGCCGCTTGTCGATCAATCTTAAGCGTATAACTCTTTCCAAACCCATCGGTCTGAAAAACAGTCCAACACACCACACCAACCACGCCAATCACAACGGCAATGATCATGTCTCGCGTAGAAAATTCATAATCTGTTGCACCTTTTGAAACCACAACAGGCTTAGGTATAACTTCCTCGGGAACAGGCTGTGGTACCTCCGGTTCTTCCTCAACTTCTTCGACCTCACGATATTTACCCGTTAAGGTCCCCCAAATAGCAGGCAATGCCGGAATGAATATCGCCGCAACCACCAGTGTACCCGATATTTGAAAATACAAACTGTCTGACTGCACCATGGGAAATGCGCCTTGAAAGGCATTGTACACATAATGTGAAATCACCGTTGCCCAAATACCGTAGCGCAAATACACCACACCAAAAATGACACCCACCACGGTCAGCTCCAACCCGCGAATAAAAATGGGCTCCTGTGGATAATTGGAATGCAAAAATGCCCACACCACAGCCGGAATCAAAACCGCAAGCCAGCGTTTGCCCGTCCACTGAATCAACAATGAAATCGCCAGCAACCGAAAGAAAAACTCCTCCATCGTTGAAGCAATTAATCCCACAAACAGCGGATAAACCCAAGGCAATAACGTACTATACGTGTTGCTATATTCCGTCAAATAAGCAGGCGACCAAACCCCCAAATATTTATTGCCTAACAAATAAAACAGAGTCACATACCCCAAATGCATAAACGCCAGCCCATACCCCACCAAAGTCGCACGTGCAAACCCTACAGAACGCACACTGCCCAATGAAAATCGCGCCAACGGATTGCGCTTCTCTGCCGATACCTCTTGTGCCACAACACCACCCGTCACACCCGACAACGTCACAAGCCCACCCTGCAAAACAGACCCCAAAAGCCCACTCATTAAAAAGATGGCAATAAATGCTGAAAAAGCCATTTGTGTGTTGTAATTAAAAATGAGCAATGGATACCCATTTAACGTGGTCACAACCATCACCACAGCCACCACAACACCCACAATCACACCGCCTCGCCACCGCAATGTACCTTCGCGATATTTGCGCATCAACACCACCAACATCGTAATACCCAACGCCACCCAAAAAATGATCGCCACATTGGTCAACAAACTCGCACGCGAACGTATCTCTTGATAGTTCCGCGAAAAGGCTTCTGGCACATATAA
>JABIFK010000089.1 GCA_018650745.1 Candidatus Latescibacterota bacterium
ATATTGCAGTTGCAAATGCAGCTGTTTCGTTGACCCTTGACGGGGACACGATTACTGCAGCTCGTGTTGCTATTGGTGCTGTTGCACCAACGCCTCTTTTGGTGGCTGGCGCAGCGGCGGCATTGGTAGGACAAACCATTTCTGATGATGTTATTGAAAGCGCCTGTGAGGCGTCTCGCGCAGCTGCAAAGCCCATTTCTGATATGCGTGGTACTGTTGAACAGCGTGTGCACTTGGCAGGCGTATTGACCAAACGAGCAATTCAAGGTGCTATTGAAAGAGCAAAGGAGTCTTAAATCCATGGCAAAAAAAGTTCACGTGACAACGACGATTAATGGGGAAGAAAGAGAATTTTTGTGCGAACCCCGGCAGACATTGTTGGAAGTTTTGCGCGATGATCTCGATTTAACCGGTACAAAAGAAGGATGTAGCAACGGCAACTGTGGTGCCTGCAGTGTATTATTGGGTGGCAAAGTGGTCGACTCCTGTCTTGTTATGGCCGTAGAGACCGAAGGTCAAGACATCGAGACCATTGAAGGTGTGGCTTCTCCAGAAGGTTTACACCCTTTGCAACAAAAGTTCCTAGAACATGCTGCGCTTCAATGTGGCATTTGCACACCTGGTTTTATCGTTGCAGCCAAAGCATTGCTAGAAAAAGAACCCAACCCCTCAGAAGAACGCATTCGATTGTACTTGGCAGGAAATCTTTGTCGATGCACTGGGTATGATAAGATCGTTCGTGCGGTGCAAGATGCGGCTGCTGTAATGTCTAAGGCTTAAGGGGGCATGTGAATATGGCTACACAAGAAGAAGATTATTTGGGAATTACGGACTATAAAGTCATTGGTACGCGCCCCATTCGTCATGATGGTGTGGACAAGGTAACTGGGCGTGCCAAGTATGGTGCAGACATAGATTTGGCGGGTATGTTGCACGGTAAGGTGCTCAGAAGCCCACATGCACACGCGCGCATCAAGTCCATTGACATCAGCAAAGCAGAGGCCCACCCTGGTGTGCGGTCTGTGATTACAGTCAAAGATTTGCCGCTTCAAGAAGACCAGATTAAAGACTTGGGCGAGGGCGCAGCGAATCTCATGGATTTGCGGTGCAATGTATTGGCCGAAGGTAAGGTATTGTATCACGGCCATGCTGTAGTTGCTGTGGCTGCTACCGATGCCAACGTCGCTGAAGAAGCTTTGGACCTTATTGATGTCGAATACGAAGTGTTGTCACCCGTCTTAACCGTGCATGATGCCACAGCAGAAGGCGCACCCCTGTTGTTTGAAAATCAGACCACCAAATCTTTGGGTGAAGACACGGGTAAAAAGAGCAACGTCACCACGCATTTTCAGCATAAATTAGGCGATGTTGAGGCTGGTTTTGAGAAGGCCGACATTGTCGTTGAGCGAGAGTTTGACACTGCCACTGTGCACCAAGGTTATATTGAGCCACAAAATGCAACAGCATTGTGGAATGCCGATGGCCAAGTGACCGTCTGGTGTAGTACCCAAGGCGCATTTACTGTCCGTGAGCAAACGGCTCAACTGCTTGATTTGCCAGTTTCTCAGGTCAAAGTTGTACCTATGGAAATTGGGGGTGGTTTTGGTGGCAAAATACGCGTTTACTTAGAACCACTTGCAGCCGTATTGTCTAAAAAAACGGGCCGCCCAGTAAAGATGGTCATGAGCCGCACCGAAGTTTTACAGGCTACCGGTCCAACTGCAGGGTCCTATATCAAATGCAAAATGGGTGTAACCAACGAGGGTAAGATTGTTGCTGCACAAGCGACGTTGATGTATGAATCTGGTGGTTTCCCCGGCAACTGGGCGGCACCTGGTTCTATGTGTATTTTCTCACCTTATAACATCGCTGACGTGCAGATCGATGGATATGAAGTCTTGGTCAACAAACCTCAAACGATGGCTTACCGTGCACCAGGTGCAACAAATGCAGCATTTGCATCAGAAACAGTGATTGACGAAATATGTGAAGCTTTAGGTGCGGATCCTTTTGAGTTTCGTTTGCAAAACACCTCCAAAGAGGGTACGCGGCGTGCAGATGGGCCGACCTTTCCACGTATTGGCAATGAAGAGTGTTTGCAATTGGCCAGGGAAACGGATCATTACAAAAGCAAGCTCGAAGGTAAAGCGAGAGGCCGTGGTGTTGCGTCCGGTTTTTGGTTTAATGCAGGTCTAAAATCGAGTGCTTCTGCAAGTGTGAATGCCGATGGCAAGATTAGTTTGGTTGAAGGTTCAACAGATATTGGTGGATCTCGCGCCGCTTTGGCGATGCAGTTGGCCGAAACACTGGGCCTCAAATCCGAAGATATTAAACCCCAAGTTGCGGATACCGATTCTGTTGGTGAAACGGATGTTACCGGCGGCAGCCGCACAACGTTTGCGACGGGGTGGGCCGTGCATAAGGTTGGATTAGATATTAAAGCCCAAATGATCGAACGTGCTGCCAAGCTTTGGGAGGTTGCAGCTGAAGAGGTCAGTTATGTAGACGGTGTTTTAACAAACTCGGCTGATGCTTCTAAGCAAATGACCTTTGCTGAACTTGCTGGCAAATTGGGTGAAACGGGTGGCCCAGTGATGGGCCGTGCTACAGTACAGCCTCCTGGTGTTGGCGGTGCATTTTCGACTGTGATTGTCGATGTTGAAGTGGATACGGAAACAGGCAAAGTCGAAATCTTGCGCGCCAGTATTATTCAAGATGTGGGTAAGGCGATTCACCCCAGTTATGTAGAAGGTCAAATGCAGGGCGGGGTGGCTCAAGGTATTGGCTGGGCGCTCAATGAAGAGTATGTCTATAGAGAAGATGGCACGCTAGCCAATGGCAGTTTGCTCGATTATAGAATGCCCACCTGCTTGGATTTGCCAATGATTGAGACGCATATTGTCGAAGTGCCCAACCCGGGGCATCCATATGGGGTACGTGGTGTCGGTGAAGTTCCTATTGTTCCGCCACCTGCAGCGGTTGCCAATGCTATTTACGATGCTATTGGGGTCAGATTGTTTGACTTACCAATGTCGCCTGGGCGTGTATTGGAAGCACTTCTAAAGAAAGATTAATCGAACCTTAAGTATTACCTCAGCCAGTAACACATGATGTTACTGGCTGTTTTTTTGTGAGGCATATGGCACTTTTTGTTGGTATTATTGGCTTGCCTAATGTGGGCAAATCGACCCTGTTTAATACACTGACCCGAGCACAGGTTGAGGCTTCAAATTACCCATTTTGTACTGTGGAACCCAATGTGGGCATGGTCGAAGTGCCCGATGACCGACTTGCTGCATTAGATGATTTGCTGACCCCCAAATCAAGTACACCCACACATATCCGTCTTGTTGATATTGCCGGGCTGGTGCGTGGTGCGAGCAAAGGCGAAGGTTTGGGCAATCAATTCTTGGGCCATATACGCGGGGCCGATGCGTTAATTCATGTGGTTCGCTGTTTTGAAGATGAAGGTATTACGCATGTAGATGGGCGCGTAGATCCGCTGGCCGATGTTGAGACAATTCAAACGGAATTGTTGTTGGCCGATTTGGATGTTGCTGAAGAAGCCCATTCTAAAATGGAGAAAGTGGCTCGGTCTGATACCAGTGCCTTAGACAAGGGTCTGTTTGCGGCTTTGGGCCGAGTCGTTTCTGGTTTGCGTGAAGGTGTGTCTGTATTGGAGCAGGACCTTGACGAAGATGATTTGGCGCAGATTGAAACCTATCGCTTTTTGACGGCCAAACCAATGATCTATTTGGCCAATGTCGGTGAGGATGTTTTGCCAGATGGTGGAGAGGGGGTTGCTGCTCTGATTGGTAAATTTGGCCAAGAACGTGTCTTGATAGTTTCTGGTCAAATTGAAGCAGAACTGTTGGATTTAGACCTCGAAGACCGTTTGGCTTTTCTTGCCGATCTTGGCCTGTCAGAAACGGGCCTAAATCGATTGATTTTAGCCAGTTATGACCTTTTGGATTTGATTACTTTTTACACGCTTGCCAATGGGAAATTACAGGCGTGGCAACTTGCAGGTGGTACTCTGGCACCTCAAGCAGCAGGCAAGATTCATACGGATATGGAAAAAGGGTTCATTCGGGCCGAAGTGGCAGCATACCAAGATTTGATACGTGAGGGCACGTACGACAAGTTGCGTGGTGTTGGCAAATTACACACCGAAGGTCGAGAATATGTTGTGAAAGATGGAGATGTGATCGAATTTTTGTTCAAAGTCTGAAACTATTTTTTTGCTGAGACGTAAGATAGAGAGCGGCAAATTGTAAATTTTTGACCTAAGTTGTGATATATTGTATATTGACGATGTTCAATTCATTCCCAATGGCCAGGCTGGGTGCGCCATATACAGGAGGATGTTATGAAACACCTGCGATTAGCTGTATTGGTTTGTGTCTTGCTCACTGGTGCAATGGCTGTACCTCAAAATACGGATGCGATCGGCCTGTCTGGCGCAAACATAAAGGCTGGCGTTAATCTCACGCGCCAACAGTCTTACACTTTTTATCAGGGTGTTGGTGGTGAGTTTGATTCTTATCAGTGGATGGCTGGTACGAATTTGGATATGGGGCCCGTTTTATTCCCCAAGCTGCACTTTATGCCGGGTGTTGATATTGCAGTAGCCACGGTTAAGACGATACCTGCTGGCAGTAATGCCGTCGTAGATAAGACCTTGAAAATTTACGTTATCAACACGGACTTTGCGTATTTTTTCCATCAAAGCGCAAAGGGACGTGGATATGCAGGCGCAGGTATTGGTACTCAGCTTCTGAGGCCTGATGGTGAAGCGGGCTCCACTCGACTTACGTTGAATATCCCCATAGGATTTCAACG
>JABIFK010000088.1 GCA_018650745.1 Candidatus Latescibacterota bacterium
CCCAGCTGTGCCTGCACAGTTGTCAAGTACGCGCCAAGAAACCATTCAGTTGGTTACGCAAGCCCTTGAAACACAGTCACCCATTGCACTCATCACACTGCGTCGCGCCACAAACACACCAACCGCCGAAGACTTTCACCACACAGGTACAGCAGCCACCATTCAACGCATGTGGCATCTGCCTGACGGCAGCATTCGCTTCTTGGTTCAAAGTCAGTGCCGTGTTGCAATAACCAACATCACCGAAACCTCCGACACCATACACATTTGCCCCAAAATTATCCCATCACGTGTAAAAAAATCGCAACATCAACAAGCATTGGTCTCGGGTGTCTCTGCCCAATTCCAGCAAATTCTTTCACTCACCCCCCACCTGCCCGATGAACTCCAGATAGCGATCTTGAACATTAACACCCCCGATCATCTCTCAGATTTTATTGCATTTCATCTCAATATCGGCTTGAGCGAAAAACAAGATTTGCTCGATGAATATGATCCGACAGTACGTTTGCAACGCTTGGCACAGGTGATGTCACAAGAACTAGAGATGCTCGAGCTGGGTGTACGCGTTCGTTCTCAAGTACAATCTGAGTTGGATCACTCTCGCAAAGAACATCTCATTAGAGAGCAAATCAAAGCCTTACAACACGAATTGGGCGAAAGCGACACCCGCACAATTGAAATTGCATCCCTTAAAAGCCGGCTTGAAAATAACAACTTACCACCCGAAGCATATGCTGCAGCCATTAAAGAAATTGACCGGCTCAGCCGCATGCCGTTTACCGCCCCAGAATACACGGCCAGCCATACCTATTTGGATTGGTTACTCGACTTGCCGTGGGCAAAACAAACCTCAAAACCCATCGACTTAGACCATGCCCAAAACATGTTGGATCGCTATCACACAGGCTTAGACCATATCAAAGAACGCATACTTGAGGATTTGTCTGTCCGTAAACTCACCAACAAAAATCACAGTACAATCCTGTGCTTGGTGGGGCCTCCAGGTGTGGGAAAAACATCGTTAGGTCAATCGATTGCTCAAGCCTTGGATCGGCCTTTTGTAAGAGTTGCCCTAGGTGGCCTACGCGATGAAGCCGAATTGCGTGGGCACAGACGAACATATGTTGGTGCATTACCCGGACGAATCATTCAGGGCCTACGCAGTGCAGGCGCCAAAGATCCTGTCATTATGCTAGATGAAATTGATAAACTGGGTGTGCAAGGAGCAGGAGATCCTGCTGGGGTGCTTTTAGAAATTCTTGACCCAGCTCAAAATCAATCCTTTGTCGATCACTATCTCAACCTCCCCATAGACCTTTCTCAAGTTCTATTTATTACCACAGCCAATGTGATGCAAAATATACCCGATGCCTTACGTGATCGATTGGAAGTACTGACCCTATCGGGCTACTTAGACAACGAAAAAACAGCGATCGTACGCAGCCATATCTTGCCGCAGCAACGCGCAGCCCATGGTCTTTCGCCACAGCATCTAAAACTGCCAGCCAAGACAGTGCGTTATATAATTGCCCATTACACACAAGAGCCAGGCTTGCGCCAACTGGAAAGACAAATAGGTGTTTTATGTCGCCGTATTGCAAGGCGTGTTGCAAAAGGCAGTGATGTTTCAGTGACCATTCAAACAGACGACCTGACCAATTATTTGGGATTACCCTACCAGACAGCCACCAAACCAAACACCCCACCCACACCAGGCGTTGTCACAGGATTGGCAGCAACACCCGTTGGCGGTCAACATTTTACGGTTGAAACCACAACGATGCCCGGAACGGGTGCGATCCTGCTCACAGGACATTTGGGCGAGATCATAAAAGAATCGGCCCAAACAGCGGTCAGTTATATTCGCGCAAACAGCCACATGCTGGGCATAGACAAAGATCGTTTACAAAATGTGGACATTCACATTCATGTACCAGCCGGTGCGATTCCCAAAGACGGCCCCTCAGCAGGCTTAGCCATGTGCCTCAGTCTCATATCTCATCTTAAAAACCACATCATCTCACCAGAGATTGCCATCACAGGTGAAATCACGCTGACAGGCCAAGTTCTTGGCGTAGGTGCCATACGCGACAAACTCTTAGCTGCACAACGGGCCCAAGTTTGCCGCGTGATATTGCCCGAAGCCAACCGATCAGAAGTTGATTTGTTACCAAACACCTTGAAACAACGTTTACAACTGAATTATGTAAGCGACATGCACAAAGCCCATTCACTTATCTTCAAAGAGACCTCCAACCGTGGCCACTAACCTGCAAAAAATGCTGGCCGACTTGCGGGTGTCGCACACACCCAAAAGCCTCCCCAAAAGGCGCCTCAAAGTGCTCAACACTTACTTGGATACAACCCTGAAAGAAATCCAAGATGCACATCAGCAAGGCGCCAGTGGTACACATATTGTTCAAGCCCTTACCCAACGCATGGATACCCTTATTGGCGCCCTATACGAAGAAGGTGTTGCAGCAAAAGGCCACAGCCCTTCTCGTTATACGGTTTTAGCACAAGGCGGATATGGCCGAGGCGCACTCAACCCAAGATCTGACATTGATCTGCTTTTTTTATTTGAAAAGAAAGTCGAAGAAGGCGACCTTGTTACCCGCATGATTTTGCACACCTTATGGGATCTGCGCTTTGAAGTAGGATACAGCACCCGCACTTTGTCGGAGTGTGTTATTGCCGCACAAGAAGATACAGACTCATTAACCTCTATGCTTGAGGCACGCCACCTAGTCGGTAACAAAAACCTGGCTCAAGAATTAGAAAACGTCCTTGCCAAACGATTTTTTGGTCGCAAAGCGCGGGGATTTATTAACAGCAAAGTACAAGAACGCACGCGCCGACACAGTCGTGCTGGTTTTTCTGTGCAACTGCTCGAACCCAATATTAAAGAAAGCCCAGGTGGATTGCGTGATACCCACTCGGTTGGCTGGTTTCTCAAAGCACGCAGGGGCCTCAAAGCTCCCGAAGGGCTTTTAGATGACCATATTCTTACCAAGCGCAATTACAAATTGTATGTTGATGCCCTCAACTTTTTGCTGAGAACACGGAATGCACTCCATTTTCACACACAAAAACCAATTGATGTTCTTGAACACGACCTGCAACCAATCGTTTCAAAAAGTTTAGGGTATACAGATTCTGATGGTGAACTGGGTGTGGAACATTTTATGCGAGATTATTATCTGCACGCACGTCACATTAAACACATGAGCGACCTGATCTGCGAGCGCCTCAAAGGTCAATCTTCTGCCAACCGAGCCGTTGGTTTGCTCACCAAGCGAGAGTTGGACGATGGCAGCATTTTGTATCCCACACACATTGGCCTA
>JABIFK010000489.1 GCA_018650745.1 Candidatus Latescibacterota bacterium
CCCCACATTTTCTTCCACCATATCGTCCTTATCCCCACGATGCATCCCCACATTCACCACGTCAGTCGGTTTAATTTGGTCAAATGCATATTCAAAAGCCATGTAAGGATCTATACGCCCCGCTCCCATGATTTTGTAACCAATACAAGGTTTTTCAATGGCCCGAATGCATTCAACAGCGGGAGCCATATCGCGCAGTTTGAATTTGATACCGAGACCTTCGTGTAGACTGCCGCAATTGAAAAAAGGCAACGCATGAAAATCAACCACATCCCAACTATTGACCCACAAATGTGCCTGAGGCGCATGGGCCGCAACCCCCACAATCACACCACACGATTTGGCATGACCAACCCATTCTCGCAGCGTTTTCTCATCTTGTTCGGCATAGAGCCGGTCTACTTTGGCCCCATGAAAATAGAGCGCTTTACAGCCCATTTCAACAACCTCTTCAACCGAGTCAGCCATCATAGGTTTGCTGCGATTATTCACTTGGGCAATCCACTGCAAAGCGCCACCGCCCGATAGATATGTATTGACAGCGTGCATCACACGTGGTGTTTCATTGTTGGTAATCATGGTATTGATACCGGCACTTTCTGCACGACTCCATGTTTCGTGAATCTGTTCTAACGTGTGGAAATCTATCATCTCTGCATTACGCGCTTTACTCTGGTGGCTAAAACCTCCAAAAGGATTGGCACCAACAATAAGGCGATTGACGCGTAAACCACAAAAATCTACGGAGGGTAACATATCGATATTCTCCCTTAAAACAGTGTGAATGCTTTCCTAAAACCCGAGACCCAAACCCAACATCTATCAACCAAATTGCTTGATTACCACAACTTAATAAATATACCTCACGCGCATAAACTCTTTCAATATGGAGTCTTTCACCCTTTCCATAGGTGGTTGCATCCGTTGCATCATCGACGCCTAAAATCAGTAACTCGGCGCATCAGGCCACGGATTCTGTTCATCGGGAATCGGCCCTTCAAGCGACGGGTCTTTTGTCTCATGGCGCCATGTATCCAAATCTTTCATCAATGCATCGCGCACATTTGCATAAGCAGGGTCATTGGCCACATTGTGCCAATCGTGAGGATCTTTCTCTAAGTCAAACAGTTCAACCTTTTCGCGTGGATCTGGGCACCCAGGAAAAACCTGACTCGGATACATTCTAAATTTTTCATTTACCTGCGGTACGGTCTCGGGCGTCCAGCTGCTTTTACGCCCTTCACCAAAAGTCTGAATCAAATGATACTTCTCTGTGCGCACCGAGCGCATCGGGTCCAAGTTTGTTGGCGTGCCATCAGAATACGTGCCATTTGACCCACCGTGGAAATTGCGTTCGGCATAAACCTTCTCAGCAGGTGTATAATCTCCATCCGTCAACAATGGCCAAAAAGACCGCCCTTGAATACCTTCGGGAACATCAACCCCAATTGCATCTAAAAACGAAGGCACATAATCAATATTCTGAACCAAGTGATCCACTTTGGTTCCCGGCGTAATACCCGGCCCACGCATCATACACGCAATTTCCATTCCCAACTCATACAACGTCCCCTTGCCGCGCAACCCTTCCATACCGTGATCGGCGTTAAACATCACAATCGTATTGTCTCGAAAACCCAATCGATCAATTGCATTGAACAATCGCCCGAGATGAAAATCGAGATAGCTAATGCACGCCTGATAATTGGCCATTTCGCGTTGAACTGAGGGGTGATCTTTATAGGTGGGTGGAATGGGTGCATCTTCAGCTTGTGGCCAACCATACCGTTCAACCAAAGGCTCTGCGCCCGTTTTTTCTCGGTTGGCATGCCAGGTGCCCCACTGCGATCCGTGCACCTCTATCGTGCCCATATTTAGATAAAAAGGCTGATCTTTTCCTTGGCGCGACTTCAAAAATTCAATCGCATTGTCCGCGGCCACAGCCGTTCGAGGATCAGCTGGTGCATATTCCTGAAACCGATGGTCCTCCCGAAACTTGCGCACATGATCCAACCCCACTAGGGCCGTGTGATATCCCGCATCATTCATATGATCCACAATCGTTCGCCGCTCAACCGGTAAACTCCAACCACGATTCACAAGTCCCATCAAACCATTGGTATGTGCATATTGCCCCGTCCAGGCACATCCCCGTGACGGACTACAGGCCGTAGTCGTGCAGAAGGTCTTGTTGAATAATGCACCCTCTGAAGCAAACCGATCCAAGTTCGGCGACTTAAAGCCTCGACCATAACACCCCAGCATACGCCCCAAATCATGGGCAACGATATAAATAATATTTGGACGCTCTGACATAATAGCTCACTTTTTAAATGTGTGAAAAGTAGTATGAGATCATCAACAAATTAAAAAACTTAGAAATCAAATGCCAACACTTCAAGCACTGGTCAGTGTGACAATACGGACGCCCTTTTCCAAAGACAGAAAACGAGAGAATTAGAACAAGGGCTCTATGGAAACCTCCTCCATTTTCGTTTTTGTCTTATATTTATCACAGCATGGTTGCGATTGCATACAATTCTATATACCACATATATTTCTTTCCAATATTTCGCACTTTGTTATACTATACTAAATCGTTTTTAACCTGACAGATCGAAGCTTTTTCACCTCGTAAAAAGCTTCTGCGCTCCACTTCCTTTTCATACACATAAAAAGTCCGAATATTCATGATCATCTGGAGAAAAACATGAGTGACTCTCGATCGCCCGAGGGACTCCGTTGGCGCACGAATCACGGTACGCTAACCCTCAATGCCTTACCATTTATATTCTTACAACTATCTGTTCTGCTTGCATTTACAACCTATTTTTCTTGGACGGGTGTTGCCCTCTGTGTGGCATCCTATTTCATACGAATGTTCGCCATTACAGGCTTTTATCACCGATATTTTTCACACCGCACCTATTGCATGGGACGGGTGATGCAATTTTTGGCAGCCTTTTTGGGTACCACTGCCACGCAAAAAGGGCCCTTATGGTGGGCCGCACACCATCGCATACACCACAAAAAAAGTGATACAGAAGAAGACCCTCACGACTCACACAAGGGTTTTTGGCACAGCCATTGGATGTGGTTTCTCTACAGAGAAAACGATGAAACCCATACGGAAATGATTCCCGAATTGATGCGTTTTCCCGAATTGCGCTTTCTTGACAAATTTTGGTATGTGCCGTCTGTGATGTTGGGCGTGGGTTTATTTTTTGTGGGTGGATGGCATTGGACAGTTTGGGGATACTTTGTATCTACATTCTTACTCAGCAATGGCACATACACCATCAACTCACTGATGCACTATTGGGGCAAACAGCAATATTACACCGGCGACGAAAGCCGTAACCATTTGCTATTAGCACTCATTACTCTGGGGGAAGGCTGGCACAACAATCACCACCGCTACCAAGCCTCAACCCGCAACGGCTTCTTTTGGCATGAGATTGACATTACATATAGCATTCTAAAAGTGTTCTCTTGGATAGGATTGGTTCATGATCTCACACCAGTACCTGCCAAAGTTTTGGAAGAAGGCCGATACAACCGCGAACAAATGCGCGTAGCTAAAAAAGAAGGCACCGAATATGCCCCCCAATTACTGCGCGATGTGAATCAGAAAAAAGAACCAATAGATGTGCATTCTTAAAACATCTTCAAAACACAATCTAAAAATCCCGTGTCTTTCCAGACACGGGATTTTTTTGTCACTCAAATACATTCAAGATCTACGCTGTTACAATTCCATCATGCACGAACCTCTTTCCTTAATGGCCTTGTTTCCACATCCGCGGTCCCATCGGTTCAGAGTCCAAATGATCCACACCGAACTTCCGCAACACAATTTGCTCGGAATCTCTGATCTGCGACTTACTTAGGATTGTTTCCCATTCTGATTTTTCGGCTTCAAATTCTGCTTCCAAGCCTCACCATCAAATTGAGGGTGATACACCTCATTAAAGAAACGGCGATGTGCAGGCGAAAGCGAATCCAACATCTCATCGGTAAAACCAGGCTTGTGATGGCGCACATTGATATGGTTGTATGCAAAAAACAACGCCATACGCGGGTCTTTTTGTGTCCAATCACAAGACGTATGCCTTACCCCTTCAGAAAACACCAACAATGAACCCGGTGGGCATTCATACGTATCCCAAACACCTGAATCAGGGTCATCAAACAACGGCAACCGCTTGCGAAAATTAGATTTATGACTGCCCGGAATAAACGCCGTCCCACCTTTGCCCTTCTCTACACCATTCAATTCCCACACCACACGCGTCATCCCCGAATGAATCTTACCATCATGATATTGATAGCTGTAATTGGGATTCACCGACTTGCCACCTGCATGAGGTGTCCACCCACGGTGATTATCGCCTTCATGTCGATAACTCAAAAAAGCACCTTCAAGCCGAAGCTTCTCTGTCTCATCATCAATAATGGTATGCAAAATTCGCATAATGGCTGGGTGATCGATCAAAGCCGATGCAGGGCCGCCGGGGAAACATTGTGATGCAGCAGGCAATGATTCTTTATCGGTGCGATATTTCTCACATTGCTCTTTAATCGGTGCCATTTCTTCTTCACTCAAAACCGCAGGAAACAGAATGTACCCCTTGAGGTCAAACAGTGCCGTCTCCATATCTGTCAGTGCAGGTGTCCACTCTTTAGTTGCCACGCTCATAAGGCCTCCTCATAAGGTTTCTGTAATCGTCTGGGTTGTTCTGGTTCATTTATCCATTGCCTAAATAATAACGGAATATCAATCCTTCATGTATTAAAAGAATACACAGATCATTTTTCCTTTTCAACCCACCACATATCCCGATGACGTTCAGCATACGTTTGAAGTTGTTTTGCTACCTCGGGATGTTGATCGATCACATTTGTCGTTTCATACGAATCATTCTCCATATCAAACAATGACAATTCGATTGAAGCTGTATCATATCGCCCAGGTTGTCCATCGTTGCCCGCTTCGGCAAGTGTGCGATAGGTGTGCGGGAGGTGTAACTTCCACTTGCCGTCACCACTGACCACCCCATCAAAGTTGCGCGCCGTTGACACGGGATAATAATCGTGTGGATTTTTTGCATCTGGATTGGCACAAATAATATCCCAAACATCCACACCATCAATCGGATCCTCTGGCAACTCTGCCCCAGCCAACTTGGCAAATGTGGGCAATAAATCAACCGTACAAAATGCCTGCTGTGAGACAGTACCTGCAGGGATCTGACTTGGCATCCGCATCACACACGCGCTTCGAGTACCGCCATCAAAACCCGTACCTTTTGCTTCTCGATAAGGTGTATATCCTGCATGATTACCATACGATAACCACGGGCCATTATCTGACGTAAAGATAAACAAAGTATTTTCGGTCACACCTGCCTCATCCAATGCATCCATAATTTGCCCGACCGACCAATCAATCTCCATCATCACATCGGCATACAAACCGTGGCCCGACTTGCCCTCAAATTTATCACTGCAAAACAGAGGGACATGAGGCATATTGTGTGGCACATATAAGAAAAAGGGTTCGTCGGAATGGCGTTCAATAAAGTCTACCGCATGCTCCGTATACCATGTTGTCAACATCCGCTGTTGTTCCGGTGACACATCTTCAATCTCAATTTCGCCATTGCGCCAAAATTGCAAATTCATTTCGTCAAATCGACGCGATTCCGGATGGTGTCGCCACATATCATTGGAATACATCAATCCCGACGACTCATCAAAACCCCGAGCGGGTGGCCGTGTTTCGGGGTGATCGCCCACATGCCACTTACCAAACACACCCGTTGCATAACCTGCTGGTTTCAATACCTCAGCAATGGTCGCGTAACTGGGATCCAGCCCACGTGAACGCGGTGAAATTGCACCATAAATTTTATGACGCACTCGCTGTCAATTCAACCACTGCGCGTTGCTTGCGTGGGGCATCGCGCAATTCCCAAGTGCGCATAAATGCAATCACATCGGCTACACGGTCAGGCGCAATTTGCCCAAGTCCTTCTTGCCCATGAACCATCGACTGCATAGGTGTTCCCGTGCGCCCAAGCGCCATTGTTGCAGCTAAAAACCCATTAGACGCCGACAACAAGAAGGTAGCATTATTCAACTGCGGTCCAGAGGCTCCCTCTCCATCCACACCATGACAAGAGGAACAACTGCCTCGGAACACATCTTCACCTACTGCCACATCACCCATACCCAATCGCAAAAGCGGCAAAGATTCTCGTGTGCCCAAATGCCGCAAATAGGCAATTACATCACCAATCTGTTCCCGTGCCAATCCGGTAGGTCCTTGATAAGCCTTCAAAAACCCCTTCATTGCAGTACCTGAACGCCCCTGACTGATCCAGTGATACAACACATCATCAGATGCAGAACTGAGCAAAACCGAATTTGCCAACCGAGGTCCTACACCGCCAATGCCTTTTTCGCCATGGCAACTTTGACACGATGTTTTATAATGCACTTCACCCACAGTAAAATCACCGCGTGGAGGGGCTGTAGCGAGTTTAACCTGCGCGCGTTTTTCAAAGCTGCGCATATAGGCAATCAATGCAGCAACTTCATCAGATGACAAATGACGCCATGCAGGCATGGCTGTATTGGGGCGGCCTTCTGTGATCGCGCGATACAAATATCGATCGTCCACAACCCGCAACAAATCAGGTGTATTCAACTGCAAACCAATACCGCCACCGCCCTCTGCACCATGGCACACAGTACATTTCCCTTCGTAAAGCGATCGTCCAACACGTGCCAATCCTCTGGGATTCTGCAACTTCCTTTGTACCGATTGATAGGAAGAAGAGACGGGCTGCCAAGTTCTCATATAAGCCACAATGTCACTCACCGACTGTGCCGACAAATACTTCCACCCCGCCATTGCAGTTCCTGGTCGCCCTTGAATAATGGTCTCAGCCAAAAAACGGTCGGATGCAATGGCTAAAAAGGTGGGCGAATTGAGTGCATTACCAATACCACCCTCTCCAC
>JABIFK010000475.1 GCA_018650745.1 Candidatus Latescibacterota bacterium
ACTGGCAATGCACAGAATTTCAAGGTCGTATTAAGTGGGCAGAGTTTACTCGCCGCGGCAGAGTCCAGTGTAGATTCACTCCGTTTTGGTGCAATACCTGTTGGGGTTGATTCTTCACTATCTTTTATCGTTCGAAATACGGGTGATGTTGGGCTTGCATTTGGTTCCGCTGTTATAACGGGCACGTTCTTTTCTCTTACTGATACCCTGTCTCATCCTGATACTATCGCCGTTGGCCAATCGCACACTTTTGGTATTAAATATCTTCCGGGTGCGGGGGGGCAACACTATGGCGAAGTGCAGTTAACCTTGGGGGGAGAGGTTGTTCGTGTGGGGCTGAGTGGTTTGGGGGTGGCGCCTCCGCGCACAACTGCAGGCCCATTTGCTTTAGATTTGAATGCCGAATTTGGTGACCAGGCTTTGCGTGAGGCGACAGTTAAGGGACGCAGTGTTGCCATTGATTTAGCAGTAACTGAAGATGCTTTGGGGTCGCTTGGATTCAATTTGGTGTTGCAATTAGATACGACCCAAGTGGTTTTCTCCGAGTTTGCTCCCGTTGACTTGTACGAAGGGGCAACGCCCATTGTCAGTGGCGATGCTGACAGTGTTAAATTTAGTGTTGTCTTTTTTGGTGGGGGAGGGGCAGCTAGAGGATCTGGCAGTGCGGGGGTGGTCAAATTTAACTTGTTGGCTGGTGTCGATTCAACTGAAATTCGGATCGTGAGGGGTGCGTTTGCTACAGCAGGGGGCCCTGTGCCTGTAGAAATAGGTTTCGAGGGGGCTTTGGTTCGAATTAAAGCTTCGTCCGAACCGAATCCAGATTTTGATGGTGACGGTGAAGTTGGTTTCACCGATTTTATCTTATTTGCGGGTAAATTTGGAACGCAAGTTGGTGACGATGCTTACGATCCTTTGTTTGACTTGAGTGGTGATGGACCTGTCGGGTTTCCTGATTTTATCATCTTTGCAGGTCAATTTGGTACAAAAACAGGGAAACCGGTTTTGAGTAAACCTGTTTCCAAGTAGCTTTAAAAGATGGGTGTCATTAATGAGCGTCCTGCCTGTTTGGCAGGACGCTTGTTTTTTGTGTAGGCACGTATTATTATATGGAAAATGAAATGGGAGGGGGATGTTTTCATGTTTATGTTGGCGATTGATATTGGTGGCACGTTCACGGATCTGGTTTTGCGCGATCAGGGGCACGGTGAGATTTTTGTTGCCAAAGTATTGACACAATACCCCGATCCATCTCTTGGTGTGTTGGAAGGTGTTGGGCAAATATTAAAGGATGCACAAATCAAACCCCAGGATGTTGGTCGGGTCATTCATGGAACGACATTGGTGACGAATACCCTGATAGAACGAACAGGCGCAAAGACTGCATTGATTACCACTGCCGGATTTAGAGATGCCTTAGAGATTGGGCGAGAAGGCCGGTATGATATTTATGATCTGTTCTTAAAACTTCCGAAACCCTTGGTGCCACGGCAATTGCGTTTTGAAGTTCAAGAACGGCTTTTTGCACGTGGAGATGTGATGCAACCCTTGTGTGAAGAAGATGTGTCCTTGGCCTGTGATAGAATTTCCAAAGCGGAAGTAGATGCTGTTGGTATCGTATTCTTACATGCCTATGTGAACCCTGTACACGAACGGTTGGCCGCAGAAATTGTTCGAAGTCGGTTGCCCCATGTATCCTTGTCTGTCTCACACGAAGTCGCGCCTGAACTACGTGAATTTGAGCGCACATCCACCACGGTTGCCAATGCCTATGTGCAGCCTTTGGTTCAAAAATACCTTAATCGTCTCGAAGATGGTTTGAAAACACTTGGGCTTGTTGCGCCTTTGCACGTTATGCTTTCGAACGGTGGGTCGTGTGCTGTTGAAACCGCCTGCAAGTATCCTGTGAGGTTGGTAGAGTCTGGACCTTGTGGTGGGGCATTGGCGGCAGCACATGCAGGTAAAAAAGTAGGTCGTAAAAAGGTCTTGGCATTTGATATGGGTGGAACAACAGCAAAGGCATTGTTAGGAGATGATGGAGATTTTCCCATTACCACTGAATCAGAAGTCGCTCGTGAATACCGGTTCAAACGAGGGAGCGGTTTGCCACTGCTTGTACCTGTTTTAGACATGATTGAAATTGGTGCCGGTGGAGGCAGCATAGCACATGCAAACGCAATGGGTTTGCCAGCTGTGGGCCCTGAAAGTGCAGGTTCTCAACCTGGACCCGCGTGTTATGGTCTAGGCGGCAAAAACCCCACAGTGACCGATGCCGATTTGGTTTTGGGGTATTTGAACGCGGACTATTTTTTGGGTGGAAAAATGGATCTAAACCTAAGCGAGTCCCAAGAAGCACTCCAAAACTTGGCCGGGGTACTGGATTTGACACCGATTGAAACTGCAAGGGGTATCCATGAGTTGGTCAACGAAAATATGGCCAATGCTGCACGCGTTCATGCCGCTGAGAGAGGGCTTGATTTGGACGGATACACTTTGGTTGCGACTGGTGGGGCGGGGCCAGTACACGCCTGTGGGGTCGCCTCACGGTTGGGATTACGTACGGTTATCGTTCCTCCGGTTGCAGGCGTTGGTTCTGCGTTTGGGCTTATGCTGGCTCCGATCGCATTTGACTACGCGCGCAGTTATGTGACAAACCTTGATGATTTGGATGTGCAACGCGTCAATACACTTTATGCCGAGATGGAAAACGAGGGCCAAGGTGTTCTCCAAGGTGCTGGGGTTGCAGAAGACGAAGTGGAACTAAATCGGGCTGCTGATATGCGCTATGTTGGACAAGGCCATGAAATTCGGGTCGATATTCCCGAAGGTACATTGAAGAATGTGTCAATCAAAAAGATGCAAGCAAAATTCGACGAGACGTACACCCGATTGTATGGCCGTGTGTGTGAGGGTGTCTCCGTTGAAGTTGTCCATTGGCGGGTGACAGCTTTGGGGCCGAAACCCGTATTGGGTGGTGAGATTCGCTTAGGAACCGTGGATCAAAACCCACAAAAAGGTGAACGGAGTGTCATTTTTGACGCCCATCTAGGTGGCGTATCCGTGCCTGTTTATGATCGGGACAAGTTCCACGATGGCTTTGAAACTGTGGGCCCCTTAATAATTGAGGAGAGCGAGTCGACGACTGTGGTACCCCCACAATGGTCTGTTGCTGTTGCGCACGGGGGGCATTTAATTTTGACTCGGGAGGTGAGGGGTGAGTGATAGCAAATTAGATGCTGTGTCTTTGGAAGTGTTGTGGAACCGCTTGATTTCCATTGTGAATGAGCAGGCAGCGGTATTGATGCATGCTTCTTTCACGACTGTGGTGCGGGAGGCTGGTGATTTGTCTGCTGGGGTTTTTGATCGTGCAGGCAACATGGTTGCCCAAGCTGTAACTGGCACACCAGGTCATATCAATACCATGGCAAATTGTGTACGTCATTTTGTCAATTTGCACCCCATCGATTCTCTCAAACCCGGTGACAGTTTGCTTACCAATGACCCTTGGTTAGCGTCTGGGCATTTGCATGACATTACGGTTGTTACACCCGTGTTTTATAAAGGAAGGGGTGTGGGGTGGTTTGCGAATACGTGCCACGCGATGGATATTGGCGGGCGTACATTAGGGGCCGGGGCGCGTGAAGTTTTTGAAGAAG
>JABIFK010000087.1 GCA_018650745.1 Candidatus Latescibacterota bacterium
AGGGCATGATTTAGTCTATTACCGCATGATATAGCCTGGCAATAGCCCTAGCCTCACATCAAACAGCCGTGAAGGAGGCCCCCATGCTTTATGGATTATCTGCCGAACAAGATATGATCGCACAAATCAGTACCGGTGTGGCGTGTAATTTGCCTGGAGAGATTACGGTGTTTGGGTCAGAGGGGATATTGTCTTTGCCACAACCGTGGTTGCCGTCATCGCCTTGTCGAACCGCAAAGGATGCACTGCCGTTGGATACCGCTTTTCCATCGAGTGAAATTCACTTGCAACGCAAGGGGCAAACGGAAACGATTGTGGTGGATGTGGATCGCGATTTGTTTACGTATGAAGCCGATATGGTTGCCAAACATATTGACGCACGACAAGCACCTGTGGTGTCGTGGGATGACAGTTTGGGGAATATGAAGGTGTTGGAAAAGTGGCGTGCAGAGATTGGGTTGAAATATGAACAAGATGGATAGATAAAAAAACAAAGTGTGGAGTGAGAAGGTTTCAAATGCTTACAGAACAGCAATTAGCCGATTTTGAAAAATTGGGCGTGATTCGCTTACCAGGTGCCATTGCCAGGGAAGATGCTGAGGTGATGGGTGAACAGATGTGGAATGTTTTGGGTCAGTTTGGTGCGCAGAAAGAGGATCGGGCTACGTGGGTAGAAATAAAGCAATCCAAGTTTAAGAAGATCATAGACGCGGGCGCTTTTAACAAGATAGAGAGTGCTACTGTTTGCGCGGCCTTAGACGAACTGTTTGGTGAAGGTGAATGGATAAAGCCGGATGTTTGGCCGAGCGGTATTTTGTTCAACATTCCGCGTGATGAACAGTGGGATGTACCCACGGGTGGTTGGCATATTGATTCGCCCGTGTCTTTGCAAACACATCCTTTACACTTTCTTGCGTATTTTACATTTTTAAATACGGTAAAAGCAGGTGGCGGTGGCACGTTGATTGTGACAGGCTCTCATCATATTGTGCGTGATATTATCACACAACCTGACGCGCGGCCTAAAATTCGTTCCAATGATATGAAAAAGATTTTGATTAGGACGGAACCTTGGATGCAGGATCTCTTTTCGGATGCCGCTTTTGAAAATCGCATTGAAAAATTTATGACAGAAAGCATATCAGAAAATGGTCATGCCCTTCGTGTGATGGAATTGACGGGCGAACCGGGCGATGTGTTTTTGATGCATCCTTGGTTGCTCCATACGAGCATGTCAAATATCAATGATACACCTCGTATGATGCTTTTAAACTTTATGCATGGCATACCTGATTAGGAGATGATGTTGCATACGCTATTGATTGCGCGATTCGTACGAACGCCTGAAGCGAGAACTTGCGAAAGAGATCTATGAGAGGACATCTGATTATGTAGAGAGGCAGACTGAGTAGTGAGTACAAATCAGATCTGCCATTTTTCCATTTTTCCTTCGTCCAGTTCAACACCCAAGCCGGGACTATCAAACGGGCGCAACGTGCCGTTTTTAAACTGGAAGGGGTGTTTGCAGATGTCGGCAATGAGCAGTCCGGGGCTGATGAGGGCGGAGGGCACGGTGAGATTTTTGGAGGCGATGGCAAGGTGGACAAAGGCCGCTGTGCCGGGCCCCATTTCGATGGTGCTGCCAAGCAGGGCGGGCACACCAGCGGCTTCGGCAACCTGAATGAGGCGCCCTGCGCGGAGGATGCCGCCACTCTGGGATGGGATGACGTTAACAATGTCCACCGCTTGATGTCGCATCAGTGCCGTTAAAAAACAGTCGTCAAAGTCGGCTACATGTTCGATGATGGCAATGGGATAGGCTGTTCGCACACGGGCAATGGATTTGGCAACTTCGTCTGCTCGGGTGTTGATTTGATCTGGGTTGTCGTTGGCAACGGCTCGGCTTGCCTCTGAGATAGGGGTTTCGCAGGCGTTGGCACCCGCGTTGGCAACGTCTTTAAGTTTTTGAATGGCCTCTTCGATTTCCCAGGCACCGCTGGCGTCTACTTTGAGGTAGGCTTCGGGGCCTGCAATTTCTCGAAAGAGGTGAATGCGCGTGATGTCCCGTTCGTGATCTTCGCCGACTTTGAGTTTGAAGGCGCGAAATCCTTCGGCACACTTTTCTCTCACTTCTTCGCCCAAGGCACCAAGCTCGGTCTCTAGCGGGATGTCTCCTCGTAGGTAGGCGACCCACGAGATGTCAACGTGGGTGTGATAGCGTCCGCCCAAAAGTTCATATAGCGGGACGTTGTATTTTTTTCCGACCAAATCGAGGAGGGCGATTTCGACGCCAAAGAGGGTCAGGCTTCGAAGCTCGGGATGGAACGTGTTGGGGAGGGCTTCGGCCACTCGGGCGTAGGTAGCTCGCCAGTTAGAGATGTCTGTACCTTTCATGGCTTCGGCAAGAAGGTCGCGCATCTCGCTTGGGTTAGGTGATTGCATCCGTTTGGAAATGTCGGAAATTTCACCCAGGCCCACCGGCCCCTCATCGGTTAATAATTCAATGATTTGATAAATAGATCGGGTATGGTCTGTGTCTGGTTGCAGGTTTTGGGGATCGGCTACGTGGGTTTCATAGATGCGGGGAACAGAGACTTCCCGCACGTTCAGGTCTGTAATTTTCATAGGGTTCTCCACGGTCAGGTTGCAATGATGGACACCGTTTGAATATTGATGGGGACAAAGGGAAACAGAAATTAATGATCTGGCGTGTGGAATATATTCACATGAATTGCATTTTACAAGGTGGAAGACACCTTGTTTTGAATGAGACAACCAATTTTCCACGCGCGTGGAAAATTGGTTTTTTATTTCATTATTTACCAGATTCAGAACGGATCGTGATTGCATTATTCTATATCAGCCAGAGTTCTTTGGAGCAAGTGGGTGCTGTTTTGGCACTTCCTGTAACAACCGTAAAGAATCGACTCAGATCAGCTAAAAAACATTTAAAAGAGAGGATACTTGAGATGGCCGAAAAAACACTGACAGACGCAAGACTTTGAACGTGCAAATATTGAGGGTGACATTTGCATCGTTGAGTGACCACTGTGCTTTCCAGGTGTCGTTGGTCTGTGTGGATCGTGGATGGGTAACGTGTTGATAACCGTGTTCGGTGCCGAGGGGTTTGCAAGGTGTGAAAGATTGGGGAGATGAGAATGCGCCTTTGCAGTGGAAGACCCAATCGTAGGTGTGTTCTTCTTCGCTGTGGAGGTCAACAAGGTCGAGCACGATGCCGTTGTTGAGCAGGGCAATGGTGCGTTTGAATTGCACACCAGGATAAGCGTCGTTTGCTGAGGCTGATGCAATTCGGATGTCGTCCCGAATGTCGAAGGTGTGTAACTCACCCGTGCAGGGTGCTTGTGGTTGTTGATCGACGAGGATGGTATTGTGTGAGAGCGTGGTTTTGAACCATTCGAGGTGTAAGGGTACACCGTATTGGATGGAACCTGGATCGGGCGCAAGTTCGTGATCCGCACCGAAGAGAATGATGCCCAGTTTGTCGGGATGGCCGTGGCCACCTCCGTGTGGGCCATAGTCGAGGCTGACGACGGTGGGATCCGCGTAGGTGCATATCTTTGCATATATGTTGGCGTTCTTCTGTCGTGAGGGTTTCGGCAATGAGGTCATAGGCCCAACAGATGTTGACCAGCCAACAAGACTCGGCCAAGTTGGTGGCAAAGACGCGTGCGGCTAGGCCCGTGTTAAGCTTGCCAAGTTTGTCTTCTAAAGGAAACGAGAGGTAGATGTCGGCGTAATCGAGTAGGATTTGTTTTGTGGGTGGGATGTATTTTTCATCGCCCGTGAGTTGATATGCCAAACCCAAATTTTTGGCTGCTTCGCCGAGTGCGATATGTTTACCCGTGATGACCGAACGGTCGTAGACTTCTCCGGTGTAGACTTTGCCACAGGTGAGGCATTTGTGTTCTGTGTCGGTTATTGTTGTCAGGCGAGTGCCATCGTCTTTGCAGGCGTAATAGTGTGTCCATTGGCCTTTTTGCTTGGGAATGACGATATTTGATGAGACGTATGTGTCTGCGTCAGTAATGAGTTTGTCAAAAGCTTCTTTGGCCCAAGCTTGCGTATCAATTTTGATGCGAATGGCGTCGAGTTCTTCTCGGTTGAGAATGAGGCCGGGGTGTTGAATGGGATCGAATTCGAGTGTGGGCATGTTATTCTCCGTCGATGTTGAGGATGCACCCTTCAATGTAGCGGGGTGCTGTGGCATCGGGTGCATCTGTTTTGCGGTTGATGTAATAGGTGAGATAGATTTGCCCGTTGGGCAGTAGACATGCTTTGGGATACCCCAAGTCAAAGGTTGCGCCGTCGTTGCGAATGATAGTTTCGCTGTTGTTTATGGGGGTGCAATCTGCAGAAAGCAGTTGTGCACGCACGCCGTATTCATTGGGAAAGCGATATCCATACGCAACAAAGATCTGGCCATTGGGCAAGAGAACGGCACAGGCAGGATGGCCTTTGCACAGTTGTGTGGGTGTTGACCACGTGGTTCCACTATCTGTGGATTGAGAAAGATAGGTGTCTTCTTTTTCCCAGCCACGTAAGAAGGCAAGCAGATTGCCATTTGTGGTTTCGAGCAAATAGGTTTCGTTAAACCCTTCGGCTATGGGTGTGAGATAAGACCAGGTTTGTCCACCGTCTGTGGATTCGAACAATTGGGCGGTGTTGGGTTCGGGCAATGTGTAAGCCGAAATGAGTAGGCGCTTGTCACGTGTTTCGATCACATTACCTCTTACGGCAATGGGAATGGGTAGGTTGGGATGGAAGGGTTCAATGTGGGGAACACGGTGTAAGTTGGCAAAGTTGGACCACGTTTGTCCATTGTCTTGTGAGTGCCATATGTAGGTGCCTGCATGAATACCGGGCCAAGGGGTGTCGATGACACCGCGCCCTGTTGGACATTTTTGATGTATTTCTTTGGACACCAACTCAAGGCGATGTGTGCTTAAGACAAGGGTGCCATCTTTAAGACGGGTGAGGTCGGGGCATTGATATCCACTTAAGAAGGCTTGTGGAGGGGACCATGTTTCACCGCTGTCTGTAGAATGGGTGAGACAGGTTTCTGTGCTGGGGTGCCAGTGCCCGGCGTGGTTTTCGGAAAGCCAGGATCGCACACGGCGAAAGACAACTGTGAGATGGCCTTGGTCGTTGCATACAACTGAAGGACCTGGACCACAATAATATTGGGGATTTTTATAAATGATGTGGCGTTTGATGATGTTGAGTGGCATTTTAGATACTCGGTGTGTAAGGTAGATGAGAAAAGATGCTTGATTAAATGGACAAGAAATGTTTTGTTTCTTCCTTGGTCGGAATAATATAAGTGTATCTATTGAGATGGACATGATAAAGTGTCGTGGAGGATGAGATGGCTGAAATGAATCGTCAAATTACGTTGGCAGCGCGCCCCAAAGGGATGCCCAAACCAACGGACTTTAAATTGGTTGAAGCCCCTATGCCCGAAATAGGGGGGGGTGAGGTGTTGGTGAAAACCCTGTTTATGTCTGTGGACCCCTATATGCGCGGGCGCATGAATGAGGGTCGATCGTATGCGCGTGGTGTAGATATCGGTGAGGTGATGATGGGAGGCACAGTGGGTGAGGTGATCGAATCGACAGACCATACGTTGCAGCCGGGTGATATTGTACAATCGCAAATGGGCTGGCAAGCTTATGGCAAGGCGATTGGGTCTGAGGTGCGAAAGATTGATCCTGATTTGGCACCTATTTCAACCTCCTTGGGTGTTTTGGGCATGCCGGGTTTAACGGCGTATTTTGGATTATTGGATGTGGCCAAACCCCAGAAGGATGAAACGGTTGTGGTTTCTGGTGGGGCTGGGGCAGTGGGTTCGCTTGTGGGGCAGATTGCAAAAGTTAAAGGATGTCGTGCCGTTGGTATTGCGGGCAGCAGTGAAAAAGTGGCTTATATGGTGGATGAATTGGGTTTTGATGGCGCATTTAATTACAAGCAAGTGAGTGATTATGGTTCAGAATTGAAACGTCAGTGTCCCGATGGGATTGACGTGTATTTTGACAATGTGGGTGGGGAAATTTCAGATACCATTTTCCCGCAGATGAATGTGTTTGGTCGTATTTCTGTGTGTGGACAAATTTCACAGTACAATTTGGATTTGCCCGATCCTGCACCCCGCATTATGTGGCACTTTATTGCGCAACGGTTGATGATGCGTGGATTTTTGGTGTTTGATTTTGCTGAGCACTTTGGCAAAGCATTAAAAGAGATGGCGGGTTGGGTGCAGTCTGATAAGCTGAAATACCGTGAAGATATTTGGGATGGGTTAGAAAATGCGCCCGAAGCGTTTATCGATATGTTGCAAGGGGGCAATGTTGGGAAGCGGTTGATAAAGGTTTCGTAGCGTTTTTAAATAAGATTGTGTAAGCCCCGAACATTTGTTCGGGGCTTTTTTTTTATTTGGATTTGAAAAAAGTTTAAACACTTTGTATCTGGGAATCGTTTTAGATGTGTAACGCAATAAGAATGATCCAGGTCTTAGGAAGGTTTAACGCATGACGCTGGCAGATCTGTATGATGATTATGAAAACAAATTGCACCGTTTTGCAATGCAATTGACGCGTGATGCGCTTGACTCAGATGACTTGGTGCAAGAGACGTTTATTCGTGCGATGCCACATTTAGAACTCTTGAAGCAATTGGACACACATCAATGTCGGGCGTGGCTTTCTCGCACGTTGAAGAACCTATTTTTAGACAAACAAAAACAGCGCCAGCGCCAAGCCGTTTTGGTCGAAAATTTGATGCGAGAAATATCCGAGTCTCATCACACATTTTCAAATGATACAGAACCCAATCCTTTTGATTTTGTTCCGGAGCAATATCGAGAGGTTGTAGAAATGCGGTATGTGTTGGGTATGAACAGTCGAGAAATAGGGCAGGAGCTCGGTTTGCCAGCAGCAACGGTTCGATCACGGCTGCATTTGGCAATGCAAGCCCTTAGACGAAAAAAATCACGGCTTCGATAGGCCAAACCGAAAGGAAACGTTATGGCACCGGAACTCAAGAAACAGATTATTGCTGGTGTGGGTATGTTGGATATTCGCAGTGCAACTGAAGAAGCCATTTCACGTATTCATCGCATTGAAGGTGTGGGCACGATTTTGTGTTCACCAGAAACGGCTCCATTTTTAACGAAGATTTCGATTGAAGGTGTGGGCAGTATTATCGAAGTGCCTATGGATGCCAAAATAGTGACGGGGCAGATCACATTGAATAAGGACTCCTTTCAATCGGATCCTTACAGTTTGCTAATGGTTGGACAAGTTGTTGTTGAAGCAGATTTATCTGTTGAAGATGTTGAAAAGGGTTTGAAGGATTTGTTTGTTGTGGGACTCCTAATTTGCCCACAACATTTATCGGGTGTGTTTCAGTCTAAAATGAAAGATCTCACGGGACAGGTTTATTATTATGCCCACAAAAAACCACACATTGTTGTGGGAGATCTCAGTTTGGACGAACATTATTTGAATGGATTGGATGAGGGTTCAGAACTGATGGTGGTGGGGCAATTGCGTATGCATGATGTGTTGTCTAATGAGATTTTGGATCAAAAAATCGCCAAGATTTCTGTGATTGGCAAGGCGACATTGCGAGAAGAGAATGTGTCTGTTTATTACTCAAAATTGGACAATACCAATTCCAAGGTGACCGTCATCCCAATGGGACATGAATGGATGCGCCGAGAAATTACTTTGGATGCAACCCAATTGGGTGCCCTTTCTGCGCGGAATTTGTATTGTACAAATACGGTGCGAATTGCAGATGATGTGACGCCTGATTTGTTGGATGCTGCATTGGATCAATTGCAGTGCACGGGGTGGGTGTTGTGCCCAGAGTCATTGAAATCTGTGTTGGCTACAAAGTGTGATTTGCTTAAGACACGTGTCATTTTTTATGATCATACCCTTTGGGTTATGGAAGACAAATTGGATTTGGTGCCGTCACGATTTGAGTATCTTGACGATCAGGTTACGCTTGTTGTGATGGATACTTTGAGTATTCATCCGGATGTGACTGCCAGTACATTGGCCGAACGGTTTGTTAAGATTCATAATTTCGGGAAAATTAAATGTTCGTTGGAACAGATGGGGGCCATTCAAGCCCGAATGGGAACAGATGATGGTGACTTGATTATACCAAAAGAAGAAGACCCTAAAGAGGTTAAAGAAGATCTATATGAGCGTATTGAAGGTGTGGGTTCGTTAAAACTGTAGGATCATCATTCGGTGGTAATGTAGAGCACTCCAAGCCGGCGGGACTTGGGGTGCTTTTTTAGTTTTGAAAAGCGTGTGGGTAGGTATATTGTCATTTGGTAGGTATCGAGGAACGGAGGTTGGGCAGGCGCGGGGTGTAGCGCGTCGTAAGGCATTTTTTGATAAGGATATGAGATGACGGATCAACAGGTTGAACATTTTCATCGCAATGGATTTTTCTTTGTGCCAAACGCAGTGGGTGAAGATGCAATGGTAGAAGTGGATTGGCGACAACGGATGGTGTCAGCAGAGTGGGAGAAAATGCAGTGGCCCGAGGGTATGAATCGGGGCGCGGGTCAGTTTTTTATGGTGGGTGAGCCGTTGTTTTTGGCTGTGGAACGGCCAGAGATTGTGGATATGGCCAAGCAGGTTTTGGGTGTGGATGAGGTTCATATTGGTGCGTGTGGATTGGGCGATGCGTCTAAGATTGTGTCGGCAGATGGGCGATTGCTTCAACAAGTGCATTGGCACGCCGATGGTGGGCCAGATGTGAAGCAGGTGTCTTTGCGTACGGCACTGGACAGGCACGACCCATCGAATGCACCGTTGCGTGTTTTGCCGGGTACCCATTTGCGACCACGTGATGAAGTGATGGAAGAGTTGCGACAGGTGGAGATTGCTACGGGGCGACATAATGAGATGCCGGAACATTTTTTTGCCAAACATCCGCACGAAATAGAGGTGGTGCTTGATCCGCGTTGGACGTTGGTGTGGACGCCGAGTTGTTGGCATGCAACAGGGGTGAAGACGGCGGCGGGACCTCGACGGGCGATGGCGTGGAACTATTTTCCACCGGGGGGGCGCAAGCGCGATTTGGCGGCGTTGAAGCATGTGGTAGAGGGGTGGGAGGATTGGTCGGAGGAGCGGAAGCGGCTTTGGGGGCTTTTGGACGATTAAAAATACCAAATTTAAAAGCGGTTGGGTAACAGGGGATTTTCGAGATCTGATTTGACGGGTTTAAAGGGGAAAACAAGCATGGCTTTAGAAGTTCTGTGGGACAGATTGGCAGACGTTGAAGCCAAGTCTGGAAGGACATGCGGACGGTCTGACGGGTGCAATGGCGCGTGTTGTCGTCCATCCGCCATCGGGGGCGAACCAGGTGTTACCCCTAAGGAGATCGAAGTGATCAATCGTTTTTTGGCAACGCAGAGGGATTTCCAGTTCTATGAAGCCGGTAGAGACTGTTGTAAGTTCCTGGGCGAGGATGGGCTGTGTAGGATTTATGCGGTCCGGCCAATTGACTGCCGGGTTCATTTCTGCAAAGATGATTCGTTCGAAAGCCAGTCCAACAGCGATGTATCCAATCTGGTAGAAGCGTATCATTCTGAACATGAAGCGGCGTTTATGGAAACGGAACTGATTGATTCGGTGGTTTTTGAGCAGGAGATTGGAGAGGAATGAAAAATTACACGGCTAATAAGTACAATTGGTTGAATTTGTTTTTTAAGAGAAAATTGTGATATGCAGACCGATTTAGCTTCGCTGAACTTACGGTTGGCAGTGTTTGCAGTAGATATCACTGTGTCGTTTGCTGTATACGATAAGAAACGAAACAGTGGCCTCAAAGCCCTGCGCGACCGAGTGGGCTCAAAAGAGCTGCGGAGAACCCTGGGCCACATTCATCGCGCAATCGCTTGTCAAACAGCATCAGCAAGGAACCATAACGCAGAATGAGGAGCATAAGACGCTGGCCTTCCTGGATTTCACCCGTGAGCAGATTCAGCGTTCTGCTGCCTCAATCAGACAATGAGAAAAGAACGCGTCCTCTATGATGAAACTAACTGCGTTGGCATTATGCCCAGCACGAACTGTCGCTTGTTCAGACGTGCCCGACGA
>JABIFK010000086.1 GCA_018650745.1 Candidatus Latescibacterota bacterium
GCGCAGCCGTCGAGGGGGAGATCGAGGCCATCACCGGTGTTGAAGATGATCACGAAAACTACACCCGATTCTTGGTGGTGGTGCCCGAAGGACAAGAGGTGGTTGATGCCACAAAAACGTCGATTGTGTTTGCGATGCAAAATGTACCGGGTGCCTTGTTTAAGAGTTTGAGCGTGTTTGCTTTGCGGGATCTCAATTTGTTGAAAATCGAATCTCGCCCTTTGGTGGGCAAACCGTGGGAATATCTGTTTTATTTGGATATTGAAGGCCACTTGGGGCAAGAGTCGTGTACGCGTGCGATTGATCATTTGCGAGAGATTGCGAGTTTTGTGCGTATTTTGGGGGCCTATAAACAAGGGGATGTTGTAGAAGGTAAGGTGCGTGCAAAACAGGATAGTGCTTGACGTTTGAGAGTGGATGGGAGAGTGTTATATTAAGGGTGTGAAGTAGAAAACGGGGTGGTTCGTGGAGACATTTATGTTTCGGGTGGGCATTCAAAGGATAGGGTTATGAAATTTGCAGATCGGATGTCGCTGTTGGGAACAGAGTCGGCTTTTGAGGTGTTGGTGAAGGCACGTGCATTAGAAGCCGAAGGGCATGATGTGGTGCATTTGGAAATAGGAGAGCCCGATTTTGATTCACCCTCGCATGTGATTGAAGCAGGGCAAAAGGCCTTGTCCGATGGATTTACGCATTATGGTCCACCTGCTGGGTTGCCCGATTTGCGTGAGGCCATTGCAGAATATATAGACAGTACGCGTGATATTGACATCGATCCCGATCAAATTGTGGTCACGCCAGGGGCCAAACCCATTATGTTTTATGCGATTATGGCTTTGGCACAACCGGGTGATGAGGTGATCTATCCCAATCCCGGTTTCCCAATTTATGAGTCTGTGATTCGATTTGTGGGGGCCAAGCCTGTGCCCATTCCGTTGATTGAAGAACGTGGGTTTAGTTTGGATGTGGATCATTTGCGCAGTTTGGTGTCCGATAAGACCAAGCTGATCATCTTAAACTCACCGCAAAACCCCACCGGAGGGATCATTCCTGCAGAAGATATGAAAGGCATTGCCGAAATTGCGGTGAAACATCAGATCCCTGTGTTGGCCGATGAAATTTATTCGCGCATGATTTATGATGGCGAGTTTCACAGCATTTCTGCTTATGAAGGCATGTCAGATTTGTTGATTATCTTAGATGGGTTTTCAAAAACTTATGCCATGACGGGCTGGCGGTTGGGGTATGGGGTGATGCCATTGGATATGGCAAAACATGTGGCACGGTTGATGGTGAACAGCAATTCTTGCACGGCTGCGTTTACGCAAATGGCGGGCATTGCCGCACTTAATGGGCCACAGAATGAATCTGAAGCGATGATGGCAAAGTTTAAAGAACGCCGCAATGCGTTCGTTGCAGGGTTGAATGAGATTCCGGGCATTTCGTGTAAGATGCCAGCAGGCGCATTTTATGCGTTTCCGAATATTACAGGATTAAATAAAACGTCGAAAGAAGTGGCTGATTGTTTGCTTTACGAAGGACATGTTGCGGCGTTGGCAGGGTCTGATTTTGGTGAATATGGTGAAGGCTACGTGCGGTTTTCATATGCAAATTCATTAGAGAACTTGAACGAGGCCTTGGTGCGCATTCGCAAGTGTGCGGAGAAATTATTGGGTTAAACAGATCTATAGCATATCAAAAAGCCTTGGAGATGCATCGTCTCTGGGGCTTTTTTTATGTCTTGCCAATATCTGTTGTGATATTAACTTTTTGATCTGACGCTCATAAGGTGTGTCCGGTCTAACTGATTGATTAAGCGATGTACAGCTGAAACTTTTAAGGATATTTTTTATGTCTCACTATACCCCTATATCTTGTTCACTTCACGATGAACTTGAAGCGGCAGCTACATTGCAGAAGTTGTGTGATATTGTCTACCGTGTTGATGGCGAAGAACTGACGGTTACTGGGCAGATTGCAGATTTGTGGATGGCTCGCATACAGGTTATGAGGGGATAACCCATCGCCGACAGGTTTTGTTCGCGCGCCCTGTTGGCGGTATCATGCCTTATGTTGTGGTCATTGATCGTGTGACGGGTGAAGGTGTTCATGAGGTGGATCAATACTTTCACTTTTTGCCTGGTCCAATGGAACATGGGGGTGTTGAAGCGCATACCGCTTTGTTAGATGGGCCCAATCTTTTGGTGCGGGCTTTACCTACCGATGGGCTTGTGATGGCGTCAGTTGCGTCTGAGGTTTCGTTTGTTTATACCCAAAAAGAGCCTCGCCCTGCCATTCGATTTAGACAGAAAAATACTTTGCCCATCACATTTGTGACCTTGCTTGTGCCCTATGTGGGGACTGAGCTTCCTGAGGTATCTTTTAATGCCTACCCATTGGACAATGCACTGGGTGTACGTGTGGTTGGTGATGGTTTTTCAGATGTTGTTTTTGTTACAGAACATCCGGTAGATATTGCAGCGTTAGGAATTGACCGTGTCGTAAGGGCCGGGCTGATTCGTGAAAACGGGTCGGGTGAGTCTGAGCGAAGTTTGATCGAGTAGAATGGATGAAAGATATCATCAGCCGTTTTCGTTTTTTTATCTCTGACCAAGAAAGAATGCTATGCCCAAGACTTATAATATCCCCGCAAAATCAGGAATGCGTGTACCTGTTGATGTAATGGAAAAATTTGTTCGTGATTTATTCTTGGCTGCAGGAACGCCAGGGGATCATGCACAACATATGGGTGTGACATTAACGGCGAATGACTTGCGCTGTGTGTTTAGTCACGGGACGCGACAAGTGGGGGCTTATGTACCTCAAATGGTCAATGGGCATACCAACCCACAGCCCAAGGTGACGGTGATTGAAGATGCCCCAGCATTGGCTATTTTGGATGGTGATGGTGGTTTGGGTTATTTTCCTGCGCATCAGGCGACAGAGATGGCCATTGAGAAGGCGTTGGATCTGGGCATTGCAGCTGTAACCACACGGAATCATTTTCACTTTGGTGCAGCGGGCAATTATTCGAGAATGGCCATTGCGAATGATTGTGTGGGCATTGTGACATCGTCACATCGTTATCGCCCTAAGGCAGGTGCATCGGTGATGTCGGCTTCGGGGGTTTCTCCATTGAGCATTGCCGTGCCGACCGAGAATGAGCCGCCTTTGATTTTGGATATGGCGTCTCACTTTTTACCCCGTGACGAAGAACTGATGGCCAAGTTCCCCGCTGCGTTTTTCAAGTCGTTGGGTGTTGCGGCTATGATGCATGCGTTGGGCGGGATGTTGACGGGCATTTGGGAATCTGGTTTTGAATATTCGGGTGAAGGTGATGGCGCTGCACCCCATCAGGGCGCGTTGATTATTGTTTTGGACATCAAGCGGTTTATTGGTGTGGATGCGTTTAAGAAAGAAATGGATCGGTATATTGATGATGCACATCAGACCGAGCCGTTGCCGGGCTTTGATCGAGCAGAGTTGGCGGGGGGTATGGAAGTGATTTGGGAGAAGGAACAGCGCGAAAAAGGCATTGGTGTGGATGAGCACCATCGTGGTGTGTTGGAGAAGATTGCAGACTTGGTGAATGTGGATTCGCCGCTTGCAGCGTTTGAGAATGATCAATTCTGAGTTACTTATGGCGCAAAAGTATCCAATACGATGGGGGGTAAAATGAGGGTGTCGACGGGTATATTTGGCATTGCAGTTCTGTGTTTGTTTTTGAATGTGGAGGTGTCTCAGGCTGCTGATCCTGTGCTGGCCCGTTTGTCTTTTAGAATTACCCCAGGGAAAATGAGTGAATTTACGCAGATATATGAAACAGATATTGCGCCTGCTGTTCAAGCATACGGATTACAGCCGATAGAGATTCAAGGGTATCCGTCTTTGTCGGACAGTACGTATAGCGTGCTGTTTACATGTGAGAACCTTGCCGAGTTTGTGCGTATTAAAAGAGCGTTAGAAGAAGATGAAGCTGTTCAGGAAAAGCTTTTGGATCTGATCAGCTTTTTTGGATCTGACAGGTTTTTTATGGGCCGTCAGATTAAGTTGAGTATTTTTTCAGCCCCAGCCGTACCGGGGGGGGTTACTGTTGCACGGCCGGGTGTTCGTTCGCGTGTTGGGCCGGGTACAAATCATTGGCAGACTTATGATGTGACTCACGGACTTTCAGGACCGATGGTCCGTACCATTTTACAAGACAGAGAGGGACAGCTCTGGTTTGGCACGTCGAACAATGGTGTGAGTCGGTACGATGGCCATACCTGGGTTTCGTTTACAGTGGAACACGGTTTGGCAGACAACAGTATTATCCGAGGTCTGTGTGATCGCAATGGACATCTGTGGTTTGGATCGCTCAAGGGTGTCAGTCGATATGACGGACAGAGTTGGACCACATATACCCAAGCAGATGGATTGCTCAGCAATCAGGCCTGGCCTCTTTTTGAAGATGGCGAAGGCCGTTTATATTTTGGGACATCTGTCGGGGTCAGTATTTATGATGGTCAAAATTGGGTTGCATATACTGCTGATGATGGATTGAGTCACAATCAGGTTTTAGACATGTGTCAGGATCTTCGTGGGCGTTTCTGGTTTGCGACGTCTGGTGGTGTTGATGTTTTTGATGGCCAGGTGTGGACGTCTTATACCAAAAAAGATGGACTTGCAGACAATCGGGTTACATCTGTTTTACAGGATCGCAATGGATATATGTGGTTTGGCACCATTGATGGTGTCACAAAATATGATGGTCAAAATTGGACATCATTTTCTGGAGCCAAGGAGTTGGTTAGCAATCGGGTATCCGCCATGATAGAGGATCGGAATGGGATTCTCTGGTTTGCCTGTGCAGGAGGGGTCAGTCGGTACGATGGTACCAACTGGATGACTTATACCACAGAAGATGGTTTGGTGAATGATGCGATCCTGGGTGTTTTTCAAGATCGAGAAGGGTTTCTCTGGTTTGGTACTCAGGGTGGCGTGAGCAGGCTCGAAGATGGTTTCACCACGTTTACAACAGAAGATGGGCTTTCGAGCAATAAGATTTGGTCCATTTATGAAGATACGGACAATGCGCTCTGGTTTGGTACGGGTGGCATCTATGGTTTGGGTGCGGGCGTTATGCGTTTGGGTGGAGATGTTTGGACCTCTTGGGGCGTTGAACAAGGGCTGGGCAATACGCAAGTCTATGCCACGTTACAAGATCGCGACGGTGTGTTCTGGTTTGCGACGCAAGGTGGTGTGTTTTGTTATGATGGCAAAACATTTACGCGTTTTGGTGAGGAACACGGCCTGGCTGAAGATTTGGTGTTTTCGATTATACAGGATCGCAACGGTACATTTTGGTTTGGCACCGAGGAAGGGGTCAGTCGCTACGATGGCGCGAGTTGGCGCACGTTTGATGCGCAAGATGGCCTGGCCCAAGACAATGTGTATGCCATATTCCAAGAACCCGATGGTGACTTGTGGTTTGGTACATTTGGAGGTGTCAGTCGATATGATGGGGCGACCTTTACGACATTCACGACAGCTGATGGACTGGCACACAATGAGGTGTTGTCAATATCTCGTGGCCAAGATGGGCATCTTTGGTTTGGCACTCATGGCGGAATCAGTCGTTATGACGGGCAGAGGTTTGTTACTTTTACAGAAAAAGATGGTTTGGCGTCTCAAGATGTCCATGCGGTTGTTCAGGGCAAAAGGGGGAACTTGTGGATTGGGACGGATGCAGGAGGGGTGAGCCAATTTGACGGTCAGATTTTTCAGACGTTGACGAAGGAAGATGGTTTGGCCTCTAATGTGGTGATGGCATTGGGGCAAGATAAAGACGGCGCGTTCTGGTTTGGATCAAACAAAGGTGTCACACGGTTTGTTCCGCCAGAATCGATAGCACCGTCTGTTTACATTGATGCTGTGGTGGCAGACCGCCGGTATGAAAAGACAGAGGAAGTATCCATTTTTTCTCGTACGGGATTGATTGTTTTTGAGTTCCATAGTTTGAGCTACAAGACCCGATCTGACGCAATGGTTTACCGCTATCGGCTCAGTGGATATGAAGATGCTTGGCGTATGACGCATGAACGACGTGTGGAATATCAGGATCTTTCGATCGGTACATTTGTTTTTGAGGTTGAAAGTGTGGATCGGGATCTTTCGTATTCGGCGGCACCTGCGACTACGCGATTGATTATTCATCCACCCTACATGTTAATTGCGCTCATTGGCGGATTAAGTATTGCACTTGTTGGTTTTGTGATCGCCGCACGAACGTCCTTGAAGCGCCGTCGAGAGCGGGATCAGGCACAGGCTGAACTGATTCAAACACAGGCTCAACTTGTACAGGAAATGGATAAGGAGTTGCAGACCGCCCATGAAATGCAGGTGGGATTGCTTCCCAAGTCGCCACCCCGTTTGCCAGATGCAGTCCTTTCGGGGCTTTGTCTTCCGGCAAATCATGTGGGGGGTGATTATTACAATTTCCTATTTTTAGATGACGCACAGACTCTGCTTGGCATTGTGCTGGCTGATGTGTCGGGCAAGGCCATGCAGGCTGCAACTGTGGCCATGCGCTTGAATGAAATACTGCGTTATGAATCTCAGAATCGGACTTCGACAACCGGTATTCTTAAGGGGGTTGATGCTTCATTAAGAGGGCAAATTCCTTCAGACATGTTTGTAACATGTGGCATTGGCATTCTTGATATTACAAAAAAAACCATACAATTTGCCAGCGCGGCGAGCCCCCCGATCTACCATTTTGTGGCAAATCGGGGTGTTGTTGAGGCACACACTGTACCGGGCTTTCCTTTGGGCATGTCGTTGGACTTGGGCACAGAGGAACCGTTTCAGACCGTAGAGATGAATATGCAACTCGGAGACGTTCTGGTTCTGGTTTCTGATGGGGTGGAAGATGCACAGAACGGTAGAGATGAATTCTATGAGGGTGAGCGTTTATCAAAGGTGATTGAGGGTGTTGCTCGCAAAGGGGTTTCTGCTGAGGCTCTTCGTGATGCGATTGCCGCCGATGTGAAGCGGTTTATTGGCAACACACCTCAGACGGATGATCTGACGATCATTGTTTTGCGCATCGACGATTGAGCGACTTCTGTGTGAGAGGTACTGCCGCGAGGTTTTGCCTCACTGAAGAACAAAATAAATAAAATGAGAAGAGATACGCCATTTCCCAATATGACATTCTATTTTCGGGAGTTTATATGTCAGATAAAAAAAATATCTTGTTTATGTTTGCCGATCAAATGCACGCGTTTGCGATGGGGTGTATGGGCACAGATGATATTCATACCCCGCATTTGGATCAGTTGGCGAAAGAGGGTGTGTTGTTTCGCAATTGTTATTCCAATGCGCCAGTGTGTACGCCATTTCGGGCGGCGTTGGTTTCTGGGCAATATGGGTCGCAAACGGATACCTTGCGCAACCAAGCATATATTCCTGAGGGCACACGTACTTTGGCAGGGGCTTTGAATGACGGTGGGTATCGCACGGGGTGGGTGGGCAAATGGCACTTGGGGGCAACGGGCAATCAAGCGATTCCGTCGGAGTTGCGCGCAGATTTTACGGAGTTCATTGGGTATCAAGCGTATAACGACTTTTTGCATGGGGTGAAGTTTTTCGATGAAGATGGGGAAGAGCATTGGTATGATCGGCATCGGACGGATGTCACAACCGATATTGCTATTGAGCGTATGGAAAAGATGAACGACGGGCCGTTTGCATTGTTTGTATCGTATCAGACGCCACATTATCCTGAACAGCCTGCGCATATTTATGATGAAATGTATAAGGGCAAGACCATCAAGCGGCGGCCCAATTGTGTGGATGTTGATCCGTATACAAGAACGGCGAGTCCGCCCAGCCCAAAGCCAAAAGAGAATGACCCGCTTTATCAGCGGTATGGCAATAATTTGGATGAGTATTTGCGGGCGTATTATGCGATGGTGACACAATTGGATGCCAATGTAGGGCGTATGTTGGAGGCGTTGGATCGGTTGGGTCTACGGGAGAATACGGTGGTGATGTTTACGTCTGATCATGGTGATATGCAGGGCAGTCAGGGATTGATCAATAAGGGATTGCCGTGGGAAGAATCGAGTCATATCCCGTTGGTGGTGCGTACGCCGGGTGGTGCGCAAGGTGCGGTGGTGGATGATTTGGTGTCGGGTGTGGACTTTTTTGCGACGTGTGTTGATTATGCAGAAATGCCGACAGAACCGAGTGTGGAGGGGGATAGTTTCGCATCGATGATAGCAGAGCCGACGAAGACATTGAACCGGCCGATTTTTTCAGAGATGAAACCTTGGTGCATGGTGCGTGAGGGCGCGTTTAAGTTGGTGGTACAGAAGGAGGGGTTTAAGGTTTCGCATTTGTTCGATTTGGAAAACGATCCGTATGAGATGGATAATTTGTTGGATAAACCAGAACATACAGAGGTTCAGAAGCGATTGTTTGGAGTGTTGCAGGCGTGGTATGAACGGGTGAGCAATTAAAAATTACAAAGGAAAAATTAAAAATGTAAGGCGAAGTTCGGCGCCGAGGCCATTTGAGAGGGTGATTACGTATGGGTGAATATGGACAGGTTTTAAAAGCTGTATCTTTTGCAGCTGAAAAACATCGAGATCAAAGGCGCAAAGATGAAGCGCAGACGCCCTATATCAATCATCCAATTGCTGTCGCAGAAACATTGCGTATTTTTGGCATTGTTGATGACGTCGATGTTTTGGTGGCGGCGCTGTTGCACGATGTTTTAGAAGATACTGAAACTACGCCAGGTGAAATTCTGGAAAGCTTTGGAAGTGATGTGTTGACGATTGTACAAGAGGTGACCGATGACAAGTCATTTCCCAAACAAGCGCGCAAAGATCTTCAAATAGCTGGCGCACCTCGTTTGTCTGAGCAGGCGCGATGGGTGAAGTTGGCCGATAAGATTTGCAATTTGAGCGATATGGCCAAAAACCCACCTGTTGGTTGGCCTATGGAACGTTGTGTTGCGTATGTCGATTGGTGTGAAGCCGTTATTGCAGGCGTTCGAGGTACACATGTCGGACTCGAAGGTCGTTTCGATGACGTGTGTGAAAGCGCTCGGAATGCTTTTAAGGTCGAATAAGCGGGTTGTATGATACGTGCGTTTTAGAGCGCCATGCAAGCACCTGAAATCGTTGGGGCATTCCCTCGTGGATGCCCTGTTTTTTGATCTATTCCGTACTGGGGATCGTATGTCTGATAAAACGAATGTGCTGTTGATCACGTCAGATCAGCAACATTGGATGACGTTGGGATGTTTGAATGAGGAAATTGAAACGCCCAATTTGGATCGCTTGGCAGCACAAGGGATGTTGTTTAATCGGGCCTATTGTCCAAACCCAACATGTACACCAACACGTGCGTCCATTATTACGGGGCAATATCCAAGCCAGCACGGGGCCTATTCTTTGGGGACGAAGCTTTCGGAAGATGTGCATACGGTGGGTGAAGATTTCCAGGCGGCGGGATATCGCACTGCGTTGGTGGGCAAGGCACATTTTCAGCCGACGA
>JABIFK010000759.1 GCA_018650745.1 Candidatus Latescibacterota bacterium
CTATGGAAAGATACACGTATTCATAAATATCGGCAACCTACGTCGTTAATAACTGTTAATTAAGGATTTAAAAAAACAAAAAACTATTTTAAAATACCTATACAACGAGAACGTATTGAGCGATTGGCGCAAGACGTGCATATGCCGTCTCCCTGATCATCTTCACTTATAAAGTGTGCATCAAAACTGTGGTTATTCAACAATTTATGCAATGCTAATTGGATCAGTGTTTACTTTTCTTCGCAGGCAAAAAAAAACCATCGTCGATTTGACAATGGATCAAAATAAACTTATCGTTGTTAATGTGACTCTAATTATACCATCCGTAGACCCCTATCATCTATTGGGGAGAACTTTTAAGTATTCGGTGTTATGTAACCTGTTGTGAAACTTGGGTTTACCAACTCTTTTATTATATGGTCGGAGCGACTGGATTTGAACCAGCGACCCCTATCACCCCAAGATCATTGACAAAACTATTGCAAATGTAAAACCACCTACACTTGAAAAAAACCTACCTGTTTTCATGAAAGTCTCCTTTTTCGACACCACCTAAATACCACGAATTCATCACAATTTTAACATTATCCCAATTCTGCAATCAATGCATTCACCGCATCCACATCGGTTTGTGCACCCAGTTTTTCAAATCCTTCTCTCGCCTTCATCAAAGCTTCTTCAGCCTTCATCTTCTGCCCCCGAGATGCGTACAAACACCCCAAATCACGTTGCGTTTCTGCCACATTGAGCGGATTGTCAAATTCAACGTTCAATCGAATGCTGTCTTCAAACAGGGCCTCAGCTGTGGTCCATTGTTTGCGACGTGTAAACACATTGGGCTTGCACATCGGCAAGGCCGGTAATCAGCGCTTCAAGTTGTTCGTATCGATCTGGCATAATATCAACTTAAAAGGAATATGTTTGCAAACAAACAGTCCATTCATTCACCCGCAAAAAGGCACCCGTCAAACAGCTGACCAAATACCACGTCAGTGCCATACTTCTCCAACACCAATAGTGTTTTGCTTTGAACCTGGTTCCTCCTTTGTAGGGCCAACATCTAACCGATTATCTTTTATTCTGACACATGATTCATCTTCTCGACCAACTTTAAGCCAGCATTGTATTTTCTACCCAATAATGATGCAAACATGAGGCCAACTTATTTCAACATGCAACACATACAATTTTTAGCGTTATTTTTCAATACTTTAAGCCAAAAGTTAATCTGCCTATGAATAAACATCTGACCCTTATTTGACAAATCTGCGCGATATGACGCATCTACTAAAAACAGACGTGGCAATCCTGTCCCAAACATGCGTGATATCACACATCCAATGATGATCCCAAAAGAGACGTATTCCATTTTTAAGCACCCCATGCCTGCCCTAGACCACTTGCGCTTCAATTTCACCCTGACTTTCGTCTACGGGCATTTCTATACGATGCTTTTGCATTCGATAGCGCAGTGTATGTCGCGAAATGTGTAACAACCGCGCCGCGCTCGAAATATTGCCTTGGGTGTGTTTGAGCGCCTCTTCAATCACTTGTTTTTCCAACTCATCTAAGGGCAAACCCAACTTGGGAAATGAAATCCGAATCAATCCATTTTGAGACAATTCAACACCCACATGAGGTTTGGATTCTTCAGAACGACCACCGCGACGATCTATAGACAAATCAGCCACATCAATTTGCGTGCCTTCCGTCAGCAAAACCGCGCGCTCAATCACATTCTTCAACTCGCGTACATTACCAGGCCACGGATAAGCCCGCAACAACGTATCAGCCTCGGTGGTAAACAAACGCGGTGCCAAACCATGGTGTTCGCTGTATTCGGCCAAAAAAGTGTGCGCCATCATCATCACATCATCTTCGCGGTCTCTCAGCGGTGGCAAATGAATAGGAATGACATTGAGCCGATAAAAAAGATCTTCCCTAAAAACCCCCGTTGCCACAGCATCTTCCAAATTGGCATTGGTTGCTGCAATAAATCGCACCTGTGCATCCAACTCGTGATTGCTGCCCAACCGACGGAATTTTCGCGTTTCGAGCACTGTCAAAATCTTGCTCTGCAACTCAATGGGCATCAAACCAATCTCATCTAAAAACAATGTGCCACCAGCTGCCGTTTCAACCAGTCCTTCTTTGGCTTCATGGGCATCGGTAAATGCACCACGCTCATGACCAAATAACTCAGACTCGAGCAATGTGCCAGGAATGGAAGAACAATTCACCGATACAAAAGGTTGATCGGCATGATCACTTTGTGTATGAACCGCCCGTGCCAAGGCTTCTTTGCCTGTACCGCTCTCTCCGGTGAGCAACACCGTTGCCTGTGTTTTGGCAATGCGAAAAACCACCTTAAAAATCTCTCGCATACAGGCACTGGTACCCAACACACCATCTAACCCATTGTCCATTTCCAACGCGTTATCAGCATCTGCAGACCCAACCAACTTCACCACAACGCCCACCAAATCTTCCAACGTCACTGGCTTGGTCAAATAATCTGACGCACCCATTTCCATGGCTCTCACCACCAAAGACGCCGTTTCATAGGCTGTCATCATCACAACAGGAATGCCATCGTCAAGCAACTTAATTTGGCGTAATGTTTCAAATCCATCAATGCCTGGCAAACCAATATCGAGTAAAACCAAGGAGGGCATATGTTCTTTGCACACAGCCACTCCGTCTTCCCCCGAACAAGCAGTGTGTACCGTATAACCTTGCATTCGAAGCATGTTGCGCACAGCTAAACTCACACTGGGATCATCTTCAATATTTAAAATTTCAACAGACATATTACACCTCATCATCCAACACACGCCGCACCATCTCAAACATCTCATTGGGCATCATAGGCTTTGCCAAAATCGCTTTGGCACCCGGTGCCACAACATCATCGGGCGGGTTGCCCGTAACAATAATAACCCGCATATTTGCATCTACGGCCATAATGCGTTCAAGCAACTCCAGCCCAGAAATCCAAGGCATAGATATATCCAACATAACCAAATCAATCTGATCTTTCTGTGCCAGAAAAGTCTCCCATCCATCCCGTCCATCCACGGCCTCAATAATTTGATACCCTTTTATTTTCAGCAATTCTGTTGTGGTACGTCGCACCAATTCTTCATCTTCTACAACCAAAATGGTTTCTGTATGACCATTAGCATCTTCATGCGCATGATTGTCTTCTTCAAGCACGCTTTTGTTTTCTTCTGGTGTGTTTTTTTGACCATTTTCCGTCAATGGCAAATAAACATCAAATGTGGTGCCTATATTTTCCTCACTTTTACACTCGATCCGCCCCTCGTGATCGTGTATAATGCCATAAGCGGTGGCCAGCCCCAGCCCCGTTCCTCGATCAACTGCTTTGGTTGTAAAAAAAGGTTCAAAAATATGTTGTTGCACCGCTTCACTCATACCAATTCCATTGTCTCTAACCGAAACACATGCATACGCCACACCAGCGCGCTCGACTTTTTCAATGCCCACTACAATTTGAGAATTTCGATCTTCTTCAACCTCCTCAAGTGCATCGCGTGCGTTGAGAAACAAATTTAAAATCACTTGTAGAATGTGGTTATCATCACCCTCTACGGCAAAAGGTATGTCGGGCAAATTAGCCTGCAAACCATCAACAATCCGAGCCGCACCTTCTGATGCACTTTGTGATCTTTCAAGATATTCCAACGTTTCATCATTGGCCTTGAGTCGAGCCAATTCTAAATTGCCAATAATCACATTCAGTGCATTGTTAAAATTGTGTGCCACACCCGTGGTCAAATGCCCAATGGCCTCAAGCTTTTGCGCCTGCAACAATTGCTCTTTTAGTTTTTGGTTTTCCTTCTCAGCCCGATATTTATACAGCGCCATCTCAATAGCCGTTTGCAACTCACGTTCATCAAATGGCTTGAGCACATATCCATAGGGTTCGGTTATTTTGGCTTGATCCAGCGTGCCTTGATCGGCATACGCAGTCAAATAAATCACCGGAATATCATATTCGCGACGAATGATCTCTGCGGCTTCGGTGCCCATCATCTCACCTTTGAGCATCACATCCATCATCACCAAGTCGGGCTGGGTTTGTTTCACCAAAGAAACCGCATCTTCACCCGAAGCTGCCGAACCGGCAATTTCATAACCAAAGCGCTTCAAACACATTTGAATATCTTTAGACACAATCTGTTCGTCTTCAACCACCACAATACGCGTACCATCCATCGCCTTTTCCTCTCACATTGCTACACAAGAAATAGTCTTCTGATAAGAAAGCAAGCAAGCCACGTGCCGCAACTGCGTGATTTGGCGCACACATGTTTTTCCCGTTATAACTGATTGAAATAACATATACATGAATTCTTCGATTTTAAAAAAAACACCCACTTTACATCGACAAATGCAAAAAGAGAGGTTTACCATAAGTGACACATGTGGTGCATATCATCCATCTTTTAATGAAGGCAATATACGTTTGATCTATAAAAATAGCATGTATTATGATTAGGCTTGAGCTTCAGCACTGGCTCTAAGTTGTCACGCACTCGCTTTCAGCCCATCCATTGTCCTTTGAAATTGCGAAACAAGCCCATTGTTGATGCTGCTTAAAACAAAAAAACCGGAGAACAAAGTTCTCCGGTTCACTCAAAACAATATCTCAAGTCCATTACATTTTTTTAAGCTCATCTAAGGCATTTTCTACTTTCTTCACATCGGCTTGTGCACCCAATTTGATAAACCCATCACGTGCAACTTCTAATAGGTGTTGAGCATCTGTCTTAAGACCACGATCCACCAACATATTGCCCCAATCGCGCTGTGTTTCGGCAATACCCAGTGGGTTGCTGTGCTCTTCGTTGAGCGTCAAACTGTCTTTAAACAACTGATTCGCAGTGTCCCAATCTTTGCGCATACCAAACGTGCGTGCCAACAACCGATACGCATCGGCTTCACCCAACCGATCACCCGTCTTGCGATAAATATCCAAAGCACGTGCACAGCACATCGGCACCATCATGCTGTTGCCCATCTCCAACATCACTTCAGCCATACTCAGGTGAACATTGGCCATAATATCTAAATGACCGCTCTTTTGTGCCGCTTCAAAACCTTTTTCATAGGCATCCATCGCCGAGGTCCAATCTTCCTGATCGGCGTGGGTCATGCCCAAATTGTGATACGCACTGGCCATGCCACGCTCATCACCCAATTCGGCATACATGACCAAACAGGCTTCATATTGTGTAATGGCTTCGTTCAGATTGCCCTGAATGGTCGCCAATATTGCCATATTGTTGTTCACACGGGCAATGGTCTTCTTATCATCAATGCGCTCACCGAGCCGCAAGGCTTGCTCATACACTTCTTGAGCCGCCTCATAATTTCCTTGCTCTGAATATACTGTGCCACGGCGCACAATGGTTTGCACTTGACCCAAAACATCGCCCAGTTTTTCATAAACTTGGCTGCTTTGTTCGAGATAACTCATGGCCTCATCCCAGCGTTGCCACCGTGTCAGCACCCGACCCATTTGACTCAACAATTCGGCCTTGCTGGCGTCATCGTTGTGACGCTCTGCCAGCTTCAATGCCGTCTCATAGGTCTCATAGGCTTTTTCAAGGTGAGACAATCGTTCATAGGTTCGGCCCAAAGTAAGCAACAAGTGCAAATCACGCGCATCTTCGCCACCCAAAAGCCCCAGACTTTTAAACGTTTCAAGCGCCTGCTCAACCTGACGCAACCGTTCTTCGGTGGGCATCGGTTCAGACAAGGCTTGTGCCAAGATGTCTTCGACCTTGAGGTCTTTTTGCAGCTCCGTCAAATTACCAATCAAAGCCGATATGTCAGTGTGATCTGCCACGAGAATTGTTCCTTAGAACAAAATCAAAATGAACACCCAAAATGCGTTTCATAGGGTTATGCCGTCAATCTAGTCATCAAATGAGTAGCGTGAAAAACCAGGTACTGCCATAACAATTTGGCAGCTATCTTTTTCAAGTTCATTTATTTCCACACGCACCTTGGTGATGGTACCATCGGCCTGAATATGATAGGCCAATATTTCCCCTTCATCAAATAAACCATTCATATTACCAAGCAGTTGAAGCCGTAAACGGGCTGCCGGGTCAAATTTGAGACCCGCAGGACCAAATCCAACCACAATATCCTCCAACTGCTGACCCGTTACCACCTGCATTCGAATCTTGATGCCTTTTTTTGTTATATAATTGTCCAGTTCTTCATCTGTAAGCTCTTTGGACAAGTCATCGGTGTTCATCGAATTCTTTTGGACCATAAATTGTGCCTGTTTGACCTGAACCAATTCCCCATTGTTACCAACATAATCATTGAACTTTATAGAAATTTTCTTGTTCTTGTTATATCTAAACTCCTGCTCCACCATCTGGGTGTGCAAACCCTCTGTGTTTTCAACGTGAACAAGTGTATTTCTTTTGTTCACATTAACCCGTTTGGTTGCAACTTGCATCGCGGCACGCTGAGAAAACACCAAATATCCTGCCGGTGATTCCACCACGTCTTTAACATTCACTTCTTCACCCGAACTCATTGGCGATTGATTCAAGTCACCACACCCCACCACAACAGCCATGAGTGTGACCATCACAGCCGCTGACATAAAGCTCGGCCTGCGCATATATCGTTTGATTCGTTTCATGTTACCTCCTGGGGATGCATTGAATATGGCGATTTTTGTTTTCACGTAAAATGTTCTGCACCACAAAATAATTGGCTACCCATTATCTATGCAAAGCCCGTACCCAATTAGATCGTTTCCGAACTCTAGAAAAAAATACCTGTTTATACCTATAAATTACAGCTATTTACATTTAAAAATTAATAACCCATTTTTTAAAAAGAATAAGATGATCCATTTTTGCCACTCCAAAGTGTGTGATATCACGCACCCTTGCGCCAAAAACAAAAAAGTGCGTGATATCACACACTTTTGCACCAATAAAAAACACCACTCACAGAGTAGCGTACCAAGACCCAATCCATTACCAAGACCCAATCCATTACCAAAACGCACCACAATCATGAGTGTGACTTTAGGTCTCTTTTGCCCGATCTGATTTATGCACCCGAAAACGAATCCGAAATTCCGTGCCCTTGCTCCGATCCAACTCAATCTCGCCATCCAACTGATCGGCCAAGGTTGTCACAAGCTGTAAACCCAGCGACTCTGTCTCTTGAAAATCGACATCTTCAGGAAAACCAATGCCTGTATCACCCACACCAAGCTCATAATGCTCATTGTCAATGGGCTTCAATCGCACATAAATTTCACCCGAACGACCTTCTGGAAAAGCATATTTACATGAATTGGACACCAATTCACTCACAATCAAACCGCACGGAATGGACGTATCTAAACTCAAGAAAACCGGTTCCACATCCAACGCAATATTCACACCACCGGGGCTGTAAGATCGCATTAAAAAATTCACCAAACTAACGATATATTCAGAAAAGTCAACCCGTGCCAAATCCTCTGATTGATAGAGCTTTTCGTGAATCAATGCCATCGATTGGATGCGACTCTGGCTCTCTTTAAACATCTCCTGCGTGCGCGCATCGTCAATATACCCCGATTGCAAATTGAGCAGGCTCGAAATAATCTGCAAATTATTCTTTACCCGATGATGAATTTCTTTCAACAACACTTCTTTTTCTTGTAAAGATGCACGAATGGTTGCTTCGGCCTCTTGCCTGCGACCTATTTCCAGTGTTAATGCCTCATTGATGGCTGTCAATTCATCAGCCCGTGCTTCGGCCTCTCGATATTTGCGTGCTTGCTCCAATGTATCGGCCAATTCACGGTCGCGAGCTTCTAAAGAGGTGTGCACTCGCAACATTTCTGTTGCTTGATGCACCAACATATCTTCGGCACGTTTGCGATCGGAAATGTTTTGAAACACACCCTGCACGGCATGAGGCCGGCCATTGACCAAACTGCAACTCATACTGCCTTCCACAGCCACCAAGCGCCCATTTTCGGCCAGAAAAGACGTTTCAAAATGTGACAGCTTATTGCCTGCAAGCGCCTGGCGAAACAACTTATCATAATCGGTGCGATAATCAGAATGCACCAAATCCGCAGCTTGAGTGGATATGACCGTTGAGGCCTCATAGCCCAATGCCTGTTGCCATGCCGGATTGACATAGAGAATGACACCCTCTGCATCGGTACGCATAATCATATGCACGCTGTTTTCAATCAGATCTTGAAAATGATCTAAATTAATGGGCATGGCAAAATCGCCTTTTTGGCTAACATCATCTGAACAATTAGAAAATTGCGTAAAACTGTCACATAAATCTCAATACTGTTTGAAAAGCACCAGCTCATAAAACAAGCACCCCCGGAAGCACCTGCTTTCGAGGGTAAATACCTGCTTTTTTAAACTTGTATTTACGACTCTTAACTATCTAGCCAATGCCGTTGCCACCATATCAATCAAATTTTTGCTTACAAAAGGCTTCTCCAAAGTAGCAACAGCACCCAAAGCTTTGGCAACCTTCAAAAAATCATACTTTTCATCTGAACCGTGTGCTGTCATAGCAATGATCTTCACATCAGGATCGATCTCCAGCAAATCTGAAATCGTCTCAATTCCCCCTCTTTTTGGCATAAACAAATCGGCAGGTTGATCTTCGTATTGCGCCACACCTTCTTCGCCATCAAGTGCTTCTCGCACCTCATGGCCTTCTCTTTCTAACATCGCACGAATAAGGGTGCGTATTTCTGAATTGTCTTCAATTACCAAAATATCGGCCACGTCGATTCCCTCCCATTTGAAATCTCGACAGGCAAAAATAGCAATTGAGAAACCATTATACAAGCACTTTTAATTAATGTGCCTCCAACCAATTGTCGCCCGTCCCCATTTCTACTTCAATAGGCACCGACATCGGAATGGCATTTTTCATGGCCACCTCAACCAAGGTCTTGACCTCATCTTCTTCTTCCTTATAAAGATCAAATACCAATTCATCGTGCACCTGAAGCAGCATCTGCGTCTTTAGGTTGCGATTGCGAAGTTCGTGATACACACGTGTCATCGCAATTTTAATCATATCGGCAGCCGTACCTTGAATACGGGAATTAATCGCATTGCGCTCAGCCCCTTTGCGTATCGTGGCATTGCGCGAATGAATATCGCGTAAATATCTGCGACGCCCCGTAATGGTTTCGACATAGCCATGTTCAACCGCAAAAGCCACCGTCTCATCCATATAAGCTTTGGCACCCGGAAACTGATCAAAATATTGTGTAATGAGCTCATTGGCCTGAGACCGCGACACGTTTAAACGCTCAGCCAAACCAAACGCCGAAATACCATAAATAATTCCAAAATTTACCGTCTTGGCCTGACGACGCATATCATCGGTCACATGATCTTCACTCAAACCATAAATCTTAACAGCCGTCTCAGTATGAATGTCTCGACCCTTTTGAAACGTTTCAACC
>JABIFK010000085.1 GCA_018650745.1 Candidatus Latescibacterota bacterium
AGTCAGCAGATGAAGAAGGATGCGGATGAAGTTGCGATGTTACAGAAAGCAATTAATACCAATCTGCGAGCATATGATCGCGTGCAGGAGGTGATTGCTCCGGGTGTCAATGAATTAGATGTGTTGGCTGCAGGACAACAAGCGGCGTTACACGCAGCAGAATATGTTTTGCATCATGGTGGCGATTATCAATGTGGTGAATTGGGTGGTCCTGCTCGCGATCGGGTGATTCAGGCGGGGGAGTTATATGTGATTGATGCACAAACCGAGTACCACGGATATTGGTCTGATCTTTGTCGAACATTTGCCGTGAGTGAACCCACTGATTTGCAGGTATCCGTGTACGAAGTACTGAAGGCAATTTTAGAAGATATACCCAATTTGGTGAAACCAGGGAGCAAAGGCACCGATCTGTGGCACATAATTGATGCGCGTATCCGTGAGCATAAACACTTAAAAGATGTTGGGTTGATCCATCATGCAGGTCATGGTGTGGGCATTCGGGCACATGAGCCGCCCGATTTAAACCGAGACCGTGAAGGGATTTTTGAGGTGGGAAATGTTTTTTCCTGTGAGCCTGGAGCGTACAGTGCAGAGCTGAATGGCGGGATTCGTTTAGAGAATACCTTCCTTGTGACTGAAGGTGGTGTACAGAACTTGACACAATATCCCTTAGAGTTGGTTAGGAAATAGACGAATAGACGAGGAAGCTACCTATGCTTTTGGGTGTCGTTGATTCGCTGATTCGTTGATTCGCAGATTCGCAGATTCGCAGATTCGCAGATTCGCAGATTCGCAGATTCGCAGATTCGCAGTCAATCCAAAGGAGTATGCAGTATATGGGGTATGGTGATTTTAATATCAATCTTCCCGATGGTGAAAATTTCGCACCAGAATCTCAGCGTGTTTTGGAAGTCTTGGACATGTTGTCCCTGGATCGATTCCACTTTGGTGTTCCTTGCACCAATCGGATAGAATGGGATCGTGTAAGAAATACGCCCTATGGACAGCGCATTTTGGCAGAGGCACATGAAGCCGTATCTCTGTCACCCAGACCATTTGTTACAAATGAGATTTACGAGTCTTGTTGGGCAAAAGACAGTCCTACAGATATGAACGCGGTGGCACCTTTGGTACGTGCACGTATGGCTCTGTTGCCCTTAGCTGAGTGCGTAGCACCTACGGGTGAATATTTGAAGACGATCGAAGAAGATGTCCGTGCGGTGTCAGAATTGAGAAGTTGGGTGCATCCGAGTAATGACAATGCCCAAGAGATTTACTCGGGGAAGACCTTTTTTGCAGATTTGGTCACATTCCATATTGCTGCGAATCTGACAGCTGCAGATTACTTGCTGGGCGATCGCTTGGCACCCGAGATTCGCGCCTTGATTCGATCTGAAGTAGAATGGCGCGTTTTTGAACCTTTTCGAGAACGAATAGAATCTGGGAAAGATGTGTACTGGTGGGTGACAGTGACACACAATTGGAATTCGGTTTGCTTGGCAGGTTTGCTAAGTTGTGCGTTGTGGTTAAAGGAAGATGCATCTGAGCGTGCGTGGTACGTTGCTTTGGCTGAGAAACTGGTTGTATATTCGGAGAATGGATTTACGGACAGTGGTTTTTATACAGAGGGTGTCAGTTACTGGGGATATGGTTTTGGGCATTATGTATTGCTTGCTGAAATGCTGCAATCAGTAACAGGTGGGCAGATCAATTGGCTCAAGAGACAACAAGTTGAACGCATTGCTCAGTTTGGCGCCCGAATGGAGATACAACAAGGGCGATACCCAACATTTTCTGATTGTGTCAGAGACTTTCATGCTGCCCCTTGGTTGGTCAATTGGATGAACAACCGCGTGGATGATTCGAGGTCCGGTCGACTAATCGAACAGCCCATTGACGCGTTTGAGAATATACATTTCCAATTTGCAGATCAATTGTTGCTCATCCTATTTCATCAGGTAGATGTTAACAAAGCTTTTGTGGGAGATTTTTCTGGGGCCGTTCGAGATTGGTTTGCAGACGTTCAATTTCTGATCTGTCGTCCCCCAAAGTCTTCTGTACAACGATTGGCTGCTACTGTTAAAGGTGGCCACAATGGTGCCAATCACAATCACAATGATGTGGGGACCTTTACTGTTTTGTTGGGGGATCAAGAACTGCTGACTGATCCTGGGGCAGAGGTTTATACAAACCGCACATTTAGCAAAGATCGTTATGAGGGGCAGTTGCTCAACTCGTTCGGACATCCGGTACCTGTCGTTGCTGGGCAATTGCAGATACCAGGAGAAGAAGCGCAGGCCGTTGTCATATCTGAAAGTTTTCAGGACGAACAAGATGAGATTGTTTTGGATTTGAGAGCCGCTTATGATGTCGTTGGATTGGAGGTTTTATCGCGGCGATTTTTGTATCAACGAACAGACCTGGGTGCTGTTGAAATTATGGACCGGGTTGTTTTTTTCGAACCCAATTCATTTGAGATCGCCTTGATCACATACGCCCCTTGGGAAACCGACATTGACGGCAATATTCTTGTGGGTGCCGGGGACCAAGTCGTGAACGTGCAGGTTGACTCGGTCGGTGGACAATTAGAATTTGATCATTGTATTATTGAGGAGAGCGCCACACCGGCGCGTTTGGCGTGGCGATTCCGCCACCCTGTGAGAGATGCCGAAATCACCATGCGTATCGTGCCGTGTAGTTGAAGTGCTAGAGCGATAGGATTTGATTTTTATCAGCGGCCTCTCGAGCCAGAAGACAAATACGTGTGACCCGAACGGCTTCACCAGGCCCCACGATATGTTGGCTTTTACCCATACGCTCATCATAGAGATTGACCAAGAAGTCTTCGGCTTCGGCCAACGGCAAATCGCGAGGTTCTTCGCCTTCCCGAATCAAATGGGTTCGAGTCCCACAATCGGTGACTTCAACAATGCCTTCGCTGCCGGCAACCCGCAGACGATCGTCGCCGTGTGTTGTCGCGGTAGTGGGGCGTAAGTAGTCGAGATTGATCATCGCTGTGCCACCGTTTTCAAATTTCAAGAGAATGCCACCATGGTCTTCGCAGCCTGGATAATCTGGATGATTGAGATTGCCGTGGAGTGCTGCGACTTGGGTATATTCCAAACCCGCAACCCAGCGGGCATAATCGATTGCATGAATGGCGACCCAAGGTATGCTGCCGCCATAGGTTTCTCGTTTTTTGTAAAATTCGGCCCGGCTACCAAATTTGTAAGACTTTTGCCCTGTTGCGAGAAGCGGGGTACCGATGAGACCCTCTTGAACTGCTTGTTTTGCGGCTCGAAATGCGGGAGACAGACGCATGCCAAACATTGCTGTTAGGCGGACGTTATTCTTCTTTACGGCCTGTTCTATGGCGTCCAGATCTGAGAGTTCTGTTGCAATGGGTTTTTCGCTGACAATATCGAGTCCTTTTTCTGCTGCTGCAATTGATGCTTCTGCGTTCAAATGATACGGACGACAGATGCTCACCAAATCGAGATCTTCATTTTGCAACATATCGACAAAGTTATCGTATACTTGGGTTGTGGGGGTGAATGAAGAATGATTTCTTACTTTATCAAGCGTATCGCCATCGTGTCCCTTGGCACACGCGACCAATGTAGCACCTTCTATTTGTGATATGCCGTTGAGGACCATGTTCTGATGTCCATCTGTTCCAATTTGACCAATACGAAGACTCATACTTTATCCTTGAATGAAAGGTGTGAAGAAGCACCCGTAGTCATTTTGTATGTCAAAAGGGGCTATGAGAGTGTGCCTCAGACTGCTTGACCGAATCTTGTGTTATGCCTAAAATTAAAAAATACAATAGCTTTTAAACAGTTTTGGAGAACTAGGTTGTGGCAACCATCGTGGATGGCAAAAAGAGCATTCCTTTTTTACGTGGGATGTTGGCGCACTATTTGATCGAGCACGGTTTCACGTTTCAAGATGCCTATAGTGTGGCAGATCGTGTGCGTCGTGAGATACAAAAAGTAAAGGATATTTCTGCCGACGATATGGCTGAAATTGTTCGGTCTGTGGCCCAAAAAGAATTTGAGGACAGACCTGTTGGTGATGGTGTTTTTTGGGCGCCAACCGCCCGGCAGATTTATGTGGGAGATGGCGAAAGTCGAACCTTGTTTTCGCAAGAGAGATTGGCCGACTCACTTCAAGCAACGGGGGTCGATCACGACTTGGCACATGGTATTGCCCGACGTATTGAAGTGGATCTTTTGGGTGCAGAAGAAGAAGTGATTGCGCGCAAAAATTTAGTCAGGCGGATTACGCAGTTGCTCAAAAAAGAGGGGGGTGACGACTTTGCCGAACGCTTCCGCACATGGTACCGATTTCGCCATGAAGAGCGTCACAAACCCTTGGTGATTCTGATAGGTGGGGCCAGTGGTGTTGGTAAAACCTCTGTCAGCGTGGCTCTTGCAAATCAGTTGCGAATTTCTCGTGTGGTTTCAACGGACTCCATCCGACAAATTATGCGCTTGATGATTTCTCCTGACTTGATGCCTGCATTGCATGCTTCTTCTTACACGGCTTGGAAAGTTGCGGGAGCCGTTTCTGTTGAAGATGCCAACCCTGTCATATCTGCATTTCGGGAACAAGTGATGCGCGTGGGAGTAGGGGTCAAGGCGATTATTGCAAGGGCTTTAGAAGAGAACGATAGCATCATTATTGATGGTGTTCATCTTTTGCCCGACTTATTAGATTTAAAACCCTTTGCTGGTGATGCAATTTTTGTTTGGGTCAATCTCCACATAGAAGATGAAAAACAATTTACGCGTCGTTTTAAACAGCGGGGAAAAGAAGCCACAAAAAGGTCTGCACATCGTTATGTTGAGAATATAGATGCTATCTTGGAGATTCAACGACACATATTATCAACAGGCAAAGAACACAATATCTTGGCGTATGAAAATACCGATTTTGAGGAGACCACTCAAAGTCAACTGACCTATGTTATGGATCTTCTGCGTAAGGAATTAGCCTAAGATCAAAGTAGCTTTTGCGTTTTTAACAATCGACGGACTTTGCGGCGCTCTGAGGCATCGAGTTGTTTGCCAGATGCGCGTATTGGGCCACCAGCAAGGCCCATCATTTCAAGACCTGATTTGAGCATGGCATTGCCAATTGTTCGTCGAGACTCCGTTAGGGGTTCAAAGTAATCACGCCAGATCATTGCTTTGGTCCATTGGCTTTTTATGGCTGCGTTATGTAACGCAATGGATTCTTTGAGGGTGATATTGGCCATGCCAGTTGTGAAGCCAACCGCACCTGCCAAATAATAATAAGGCACCATGTTTTCGCCGCCTCCAGTTACAATGGGGACGGCGTTTTTTGTGATGCGCAATCCAGACCGGACC
>JABIFK010000084.1 GCA_018650745.1 Candidatus Latescibacterota bacterium
AGATAACAAACGGTTCCAAGCCGATCTGCGTCGAATTTTGTACCGTGTTACACCCGCTGCTTCTTCAAAAATATGTCGGCGTTCATCAGCATTGTCGCTGATAATTTCATCGACCATACCCTGAGAGATCACATATGACGATTGTGCACCCAAACCCGTATCCATCAACAAATTCTGGATATCCTTGAGTCTGCACGGAATTTTATTGAGCAAATAATCACTTTCACCCGACCGAAACAAACGACGCGTAACAGTCACTTCGGCAAAATCGGTGGGCAACTGCTTCAACGAATTGTCTAACGTAATAGACACCTCAGCCATGCCCAATGGCTTGCGGGTGCGCGTACCTGTAAAAATCACATCGCCCATACTACCACTGCGCAAAGAACGCGGGCGCTGTTCACCCAAAGCCCAGCGCAGGGCATCAACAACATTAGACTTTCCACATCCGTTGGGGCCAACCACACAGGTGACACCATTTTGAAACGGCATATCAAGCTTCTGAGCAAACGACTTAAAGCCCAGCGCTTGGAGACGGGTTAAATGCAACGCGTATCCTCCTGAATACCTTTATAATTTTAAAAATCAAAATCAATTTGGAAAAGAAAACGAGGGGAGAGAGTCCAGATCTATTTACCGTCACAACAATTGGGGAATTGTGTAACAATATTTTGTATAAAAAATGAATTTTCGGAGTAAAATCATACCCTATCAAGCATATCAAAAAAGAATAATACCAAGCTTACCGTGCGTGAATATACCGCTCAACCCGTTCCAAAAGCAGGGAAACCTGAAACGGTTTGGCAATGTAATCATTAGCACCACTTTCTATAGCCTCAGTCACCATGCGCACATCCGTAACAGAGGTCAACATCACAATGGGTGTGGTGCGCAAATCATTGTTGCCACGAATGGCACGCAAGGCATCAATACCATCCATCACCGGCATCAACACATCTAACAAAATCAAATCGGGCTTTTCGCGTTCAGCCAATGCCACGGCTTCTTGCCCATTAAATGCAATCACCACATCATAACCCATCCGCTTGAGCATATTACTAATGGCAATGCGTGTGGCCGCCGAGTCTTCTGCTACCAATATCTTATTTCTAGTACGTTTCGACGTCGATTGACGAATGGCCTTGCGCGATGCATCACTGTCGGGCAGTTCCTCTGCATCAGCATCAATATCTTTATCTTTGTCATCAATCGGATGAAACAACGTCTTCACACGCTCAACCTCAGACGGCAATACATCTAAGATCTCATCTACCTTTTTTGTATCCAGATCCAGTAAACCCGTCGCACGACTATAAAGCACTTCGAGCGCATCTGTGTTTTCTCGGTCAAACAATGCCGTCGTCATCAAATTGGAAATCGCCAAAACACTGGTCTCGGTCTCCAAATTGTGATTGCGCACCTCTGTTGGTATTTCGGTGCCAAACTCCGAAAAATGATGATGTTTAATTGGAATACGCAAGCTGGCAGGCAAATTCCACTGCGCCGTCAAGCGCCCCCCGATTTCAGCATGATCGGTTTCAAGTGCCTCGCGTTCTGCAACTGCAATATGGATATTGCGCTCTTTTGCAATGGCAAGTGAATACCCATAAACCAATGGCGTATAACGCACCAACAAACATGTGCCAATGTCTTGCAGCAAAGCTGTCGTAAAAATGCCATACGACAAATCGGTATTCACTGCGTTGGTAATCTTAACAGCAGAAACGGCATGCCCTACGCAACGTTCCCAAAAGGTTTGAAAACTAAAACCAATGGTTTCATCTTGAGGCAAAGCACCCATTACAGACAAACCCAGTGCCAAATTGCCCACCTCACGAAAACCCATCAAACCCACAGCTTCAGACACACTGGTAATGCCACGCGAAAAACCATAAAATGGCGAATTGATCACTTGTAAAAGCTTGGCAGACAACGCCAAATCTTTCTCAATCAATTCCGCCACTTCTTTGACCGACGTGTCCGAATCAGACGTCACATGCATCACCTTTGTCGCCACAGTAGGCAACGTAGGCAAATCATCGGCCTTTTCAATAATGCTCAGGATATCACTATTTTGCATCGATATCCACATCCCTTTTAAGAGTTAAATTGCATTAAAACCGCACGGCAAAACTACAAAAGCATGCCCATATCGTCAACCCGTATTTGAGGGCAATCCGTCTTCTAATAATTCTGTGACCATCTGTTTAAATTTACGAGGGTCTATGGGTTTTTCAAGCGTATCAGTCGCACCCGCTTCAATTAAAGTCGGGCACGGGCGCGCGCCATCAACTCGGGATCTAACACTTCGCGCTTAATAAGATATCCATTGGTCTTAAAAAACCGAATATCGTCTTCTGTTAAAGTCACCATGAGGGTAATACTCCATTATTTTCCCAATTGCAATAAGACATGAGAAGATAATGTTCTTTGCGCATAAATACAAGTCATGATCGCCACCGTATTCTCATTGACAACCTGCACGGGCAGGTCTAACTTAACAGCAATAAGAGATCAAGACACAATAAGGCACAAATAAGTCTTCTCCATTCGCCCCATCTCTCGTGAATTTTCATCTCTAAAATGCGCCTAAATACTTGTGGGAGTACATTATGCCCGACTTACATAAAGAAAAAATTGTTTGCATTGAGAAAGTTGTCATGCGATTCAAACGCCCTCGCAACATTGGCTGCAATGCGCGCAAAGGCAACCATGGCGAATCGGTGTCGGATCCTGTTATTCGCGTCCACACACAAAGTGGCGCAGTAGGCTTAGGGTGGTCTCGCCTATCCCAAGAACAAGCTACACGTTTGGTAGGTAAAACAATAGGAGACCTATTTGCCCTACCCAACGGGTCAAATGAACACGGCAACATCATTGACCTGCCCTTGTGGGATTTGGTTGCCAAACTCAACAACCAACCCCTTTATCAGCTGCTCGGGGCGCGCGGATCACGCCATGTCGAACTCTATGATGGCTCAATCTACATTGACGACATAGACGCTACCGACGATGAAGCTGTGGCCATTTTCCACGACGAAGTAAAAACCGGCCATGATTTTGGCCTCAAAAACTTCAAAATTAAAATGGGACGTGGCGCCCGTTGGATGCCCATTCAAGAAGGCACAGACCGCGATGTACTCGTCATTCACACCGTTCGAGAAGCCGCAGGCCCCGACGCCAAAATTCTCATTGATGCCAACAATGGCACCACGCTCAACATTGCCAAAAACATCCTCGAACGCTGTGAAGATGTGGGCATCTACTGGTTTGAAGAGGCCTTTCCCGAAGACCCTGCCTTTAACGAAGCGTTCAAAGCCTTTATCGACGAAAAGGGCTACGACACCTTCGTGGCCGACGGAGAATCAGGCCCGCCCCCACCAAATTTCTTTGACATGGTCGAGAAGGGGTGGATCAACATCGTACAACAAGATTTCCACTCCAAAGGACTCACCTGGTGGCGCGAAACAGCGAACATAATCGAACCTTGGGGCGCACAGTGTGGTCCACACACTTGGGGCAGTGTACTCGAGCGCTATGCACACGCCCATTTTGCCGCCTCTGTTCCACATTTCTCACTCTTAGAAGCTGCACCCGTCGACATGCCCGGCATCGTTCTTGATGGGTGGGATCTTCAAGACAGTTGTCTCATCGTACCCGACACACCCGGGGTAGGCTTGGATCTCGAGTCCGAAATCATTGAGGAAGGTGTCAAAGCAGAAAATGGGTTTCGCGTGACAGATTAAAATGATTCAAACGTATGCACTCGCACCTTAGACATTGTGAAAGCGTAACAAATTATGACTTGGACACACATCAAAAACGCCCACATCTACGCACCCGAAGATATGGGCACCACAAATGTGCTCATCTGGAATGGACAAATCGTTGCTGTCGGCTCAGACATCGCCCCCCCATTAGGCAGTGAGGTTAAGACCATCAATGCAGAAGGTTCCCCCCTGCTTCCTGGGTTTATTGATCCACACGCACATATTATGGGTGCCAGTGGTGTGGGTGGTCCAACCAATCGCCCCCCCGATCAACCCATTTCACGCCTGACCTTGGCTGGCATCACAACCGTGGTCTCACCGCTTGGCACAGACAGCCTCAGTCGCACCCTCACCAATCTGCTCCTACGTGCCGAAGCCGCAACCTCAGAAGGTGTCAGTGCTTATGTTTATACAGGGGGCTGGGCAACACCCGTTCCCATAATTACCGACGATGCCCTATCCGATGTGACATTCTTATCACGCGTTCTCGGCATCAAAGTCGCCATAGCCGAAGCCATGGCTCCGCCCATGTCTGTTGAGCAACTGGCCCACTACGCACACGCAGCCGTCATTGGCGGACGCATGGTCAACAAACGAGCCG
>JABIFK010000253.1 GCA_018650745.1 Candidatus Latescibacterota bacterium
AACCATCTTCTCCCTTTACCAAAGGGAGACTCAGAGGGATTCGCCAGCAACAAAGTGCTTTCTCATTAGGCTGACACGTCCAATCATTTTTACTTTGTAACCGAGGATTTCCCCATGTCCAAAACACCTAAAAATCTCGTCTTCATTTTTACCGACCAGCAACGTTTTGACACACTGGCCGCTTATGGCAATCACAAAATTAGAACGCCCAACCTCAATCGGCTCGCTGAACAAAGCGCGGTCTTTGAACACGCCTATGTGGCCCAACCGGTTTGCACACCTTCACGGGCCACCATTATGACCGGTCTCTATCCGCATACACATACCCTAACAGGAAACAACATTGCACTGCCCGAAGACACACCCACCATCGCCGAGTTGGTAAACGCCCATGACTTTCAACGTGGTTATATTGGCAAATGGCACTTGGGCAACGAAATATTTGCCCAACACGGCTTTGATCACTGGATCAGTATAGAAGACAACTACGTCAAACACTACAGTCCCGACAAAGACAGAAGTCAAAATTGCAGTTATCATCACTTTCTTAAAAAGCACGGCTTCAGCCCCGACAAAGATGGATTGGACTTTTCATACTTCTCACGCGAATTTGCCACACGCGTACCTGCCGAATACAGCAAACCCGCTTTTATAGCCGAAGAAGCTGAAAAATACATTGCTGAAAACAAAGACAACCCGTTCATCCTTTACGTCAACTTTCTCGAACCACATACACCCTATCACAGTGCCTACGATGAGATGTATGATCCTGATGAAATCGACCTGCCGCCCAACTTTGACAAACAACCCAGTGACGACGCTCAACTCAAATACCAAGCCATTCAACAAAAAGCACGTGAAGGTGCTTATTGGCCACTTGAGGATGAAAAAAGTTGGCGCAAGCAAATCGCTTATTATTGGGGTCTTGTGAGCCTTGTAGATACGTATGTGGGAAAAATTCTGGATGCGCTCAAAGAACAGGGTCTTGAAGACGACACCGCCATTGTCTTCACTTCGGATCACGGCGATATGATGGGTGACTATGGCCTCATTGCCAAAGGCGTTATGTTTCAACCTTCTGTGCGTGTGCCGCTTCTTATTCGCGTGCCAGGGGTAACCGATACAAACCCCACCATCGAAAAACCCGTGAGTCACATTGACCTTGTGGCCACATTGCTCGATATTCTCGGTCAACCTTGGCAAGGGCGCACGCAAGGCAAAAGTTTGTATCCGGTGATCAAAGGTGAAGAAGAACTTGACGAAAATGATGTCTTTATCGAATACCTCAACGCATCTATCAAAGCCGATGGTCAGTTTAAAGGGGTGACGCTCACAGGTGAACTCCATCAAAAAGCGATGGCAACCTATCCAAAACCCACAGCTGAACGCACCCTTATTACAGAAGATCTGTGGCGGTTGACGCTTATTGAGTCGGGGGAACATGAGCTTTATGATCTGAATACAGACCCGTATGAGCGTCAGAACCTTTATCATGACCCGAATTATGAGGAACAAGTTGTTAGATTGACACGAAAATTTCAAAACTGGCAAACGGAATGCAGAGATGGCATAAAGTTTGATCTATCTGTTTAACTCATTTCAAAAGGATACCCATATGATCTATGACATGCGAACGTACGACTTACAACCCGGTGCATTGCAAACGTATATGGACGCCGTGAAAGATGTGGCGCTTCCCGTGCGTGAAGACAATGGCATCAAACTTGCAGGTTGGTATTATACGGATATTGGGACCTTAAATCGCGTGGTTCATATTTGGGCGTATCGCGACTATACACACTTTGAAGCGTCCCGTCAGGCCGTGCGCAAAGACCCCCGTTGGGTCAATGAGTATCTGCCCCGTGTGAAAGGTCTCATTGTGCGCCAGCAAGATAGTATGATGCGTGCAGCTGATTTTTTTGAAGAACAAACGACAGATTAGATATAAAAGCTTACTATAAGGACCACTATTAACAATTGACATCCCTCTTCGCTCGGCCCTTCTCCCACAAATCGTGTTGATACGTTTTTTTAAAGAGTCTACACATAGCGTGTAAACTCTTTTGAATCGATATACCTTTATAAAACCATTATCCCACAGGCTTGGGTTCTCTGCGTGGAAAGAATGCATTTCCGGGATTTACCTTGTCACTTGGACCTACAACATTGCGATCACAATGAACAGGCCGAAACAAACTTTGGCGTTTGGAAGGCATTGCATCAACAACAGCCTCGGGTGGTTCCCACGCATGCCATTTGCTACCAATAGTATTGTAACAATTAAAAATGGCGCAGCGTTCGCGTTCTTCTGTTTTCCAAACCACACCCGCGTGGGTTGTGGCTTCAGAGAAAAAGAGCACCGATCCCGCAGGGCATTCATAACTGTCCCACAAAGGGCTGTTCTCATCATCGGTAGAAAGTGGGCGATTAAACGTGGCTTTGTGACTGCCGCTTAAAAAGAGTGTGCCACCATCGCCTTTCACAATGGGATTGAGTTCCCAAACCACGCGGGTCAATCCACTATTTGCTTTTCCGGGCAACGCGTGATACGTGTGATGATTACCGGGGAAGTTGAACACACCACTGCCTCCATGAGGGCGAAAGGTTTTGTTGCCAGGCCCCCACGGACGAAGGGTTAGAAAACTGCCCTCACACCGAAAACCATATCCATCTTCTGAAGCAAGTGAGTTATAGGCCACAAATTCGTTCATAAAACCAACCACAATTGGATGATCGAGCAAACGTTGCAATGGCCCCCCTACAGATGAGCGTTCACTTTCGGGAACCGATTCTGGTTCTCGTGCCATTTGATACGCAAAATCGCGCATTTCAGTAATGTCGCTCTCACTCAGCACAGCGGGAATGCTTAACCAGCCGCGTGTATCAAAGATGTATTTTTGATCTTCGGTCAATTCAATGGCGGGCAAACCATCGGCGTTGGTGATTTTAGACATAGGGTTTGGCCTTTGTTTTTAAAAAATGGAAAACGATTTGGAATTGTGTTTAAGATGCATCGTTACCCTGTGGTTTTCCAGTAAAAAAACAACCGTTATAGTTTAGATTGGCGTTGCCTCTTTAACTTTGACAGACAATTCCAACCCCATCGTTTCTAAAATCGCAGACAAACTGGTTAGTTTCGGATTACCAGCTTTTGAAAGCATACGATACATGGACTCACGATTCAATTTGGAAGCTTCGGCAATATGACTTACGCCATGTGCTTCAGCAACATTTCGTAAAGCAAGCAGAAACACTTCTGGCGTACCCTCTTCTAATGCGGCATTGAGATATTCGGCGGCTTCGATAGGATCTGTCAAAGCCTGTAACAATTCTTTTCGATAAGAACGGGACACTGCTGTCATGATATTCGCCTCAAATAATCAGCCCAATATGTGCGGGCTTTGACAATATCTCTCTGTTGGGTTGATTTGTTACCGCCACACAAAAGAATGACCAAAACGGGACCATCTTGCCCAAAATAGATCCGATATCCAGCCCCAAAATCCAGTCTGAGTTCTTGTAGCCCACGACCAAGTGATTTACAATCTCCCCAGAGGCCTAAACTTAAACGATCTAAACGAATTCGAATTCGAGCACGTGTTTTAGAATCTTTTAGAGAAGAAAACCATTCTTCGAAAGGAGAATTCCCATTTGGCGTAATATATTCTCGTAGTTCTTTAAGCTGGTTATCAGGCATGCGTGTCTCATAATGTAGCTTAAAAGCTACAAAAAACAATAAAAGAATTCACGATTTATCCTACTTCACTGTCTATTTAACCTAATGAAAGCTGCTTAAGCCGTTCGATGCGTTCGGGTTCTTTGTCTTTGAGCCATGCATCTTGAGACAATGCTTCATAAGCACAGGCAAAGTGAGGTTGCGCTTCATCTGCTTGATCGAGGGCCAAAAGACATTCACCCATTTCTTCAGAGACATATGGATCAGGTCTGTCTATTGCTTTATTTTCATTGTGTAGAAGGCGTTGTTTTTCGAGGGCATCTTCAACACGCCCCATTGACCGCAACGTGCGTGCAACTGTCCACTTGGCTATTTGCGTTGCAATCGTGTCTTGGCGCGCTTGTCGCCAAGCGAGCCCTTTTTGAAACAGTTCCAAAGCGCGTTCATAATTGCCCAAATCGTGGTACGTCCATCCCGTATTGTTATACAACGCACCCAACCACCCTTTGGCACGCGGGTGATCCGATGCCTCTGCGACATCCATTGCCAATTCATTCCATCGCAACGATTCATCACCCGTTTCGCAAATGCCCAACATATGAGCCGCATCTACGGCATAATAGTCTTCAGCCTGTTCACGAGCAACATCCCAAGCGTGCTTGAACAAAGGATATGCGCTATCCACTTTTTGGGCAGAATTATAAACACGGCCGCGTTCTAGAAAATAACGAATA
>JABIFK010000451.1 GCA_018650745.1 Candidatus Latescibacterota bacterium
AAATAAATTTAATGTTTCAATTTCTGAACTCGATTTTAACGATATGCGACAGAAGGCTCTGGTTGGTGTGGCAGTAATTTCGAACGCTTCAAAACATGCCAATCAAATGCTTTCCAAAGTTGTTGATTTGGTCGAAAACGAATCGGAAATTGTTTTAATGGATTATACCCTGGAACTACTTTAACATGGCTTCTTATCGTCCTGAGAGTGTTGGTCGTAATATTCAAATTGAGTTGAGCAAGATCTTGCGCCAAGAGAGTCGGGATCCACGCTTAGAAGATGTAACCATCAGTGGCGTGAGAATGTCTCAAGATTTACGTACGGCCAAAGTCTATATCACTGTATCAGACGATCGCAAAGAAGACGTATTGGAGGGCCTCGAGCGTGCCAATGGCTTCCTGAGACGACAAGTGGCACAACATGTTAGGTTACGCCATGCGCCTGAGTTGTTTTTTGCTTTTGATGCTTCCCTTGAGCAAGGGTCGCGTATTGATCAACTTCTTAGCCAACTAGATACGTAGCGGTGTCTTTAGACGGTTTTTTGGGCATAGCAAAGCCCTCCGGGTGCACGTCACACGACGTAGTCGATCAGATTCGGCGTTTGTTTGAGATCAAAAAAGTTGGGCACACTGGCACCCTTGATCCAATGGCAACCGGGGTGCTGGTCTTGTGTTTGGGTAAATTTACACGATTGAGCCAATTTGTCACCGTTTCAGACAAAAAGTATCGTGCGCAAATTACCTTGGGTATAGATACAGATACACAAGACAGCGAAGGCCAAGTGATTGCCGAATCCGAATTTGGGACTTTCTCTCAAGTACAACTTGGAGAAGTTTTAGCATCTTTTTTAGGCAAGTCTGATCAAATACCACCTATGCATTCAGCTGTTCGCATCGGGGGGAAGCGGCTTTATGAATTGGCTCGAAAAGGACAAGAAGTAGAGCGTCCTGGCCGTGCGATTGAGATATTTGGCATTGATTTGATTGATTATCAAAAGCCACACCTGACACTCGATGTATGGTGTTCAAAGGGTACTTATATACGTACCTTGGCAAGCGATATCGGTAAGGCGCTTGATTGTGGAGGGCACCTGTCTTCTTTGGCGCGCACTGCAGTTGGCAACGTTTCTCTGTCAGATTGTTATTCTTTGGAAGAGCTAGCCAATTCTCTCTCATCCCAAGAATCTAACGTGGCACCTTTTTTAGACGTTGAAAATGTTTTGGGATTGCCTCGGGTTTCACTGTCAAAAACCCAGCTACACACTTTTGTAAATGGAAATGCCATCACTGAACTTGACAACGTTGGCGACCGTCTTGGGCAGACTCTGTGTGTATTTGATTGTGACAGTCACTTAATTGGCATTGGACGTTGGCAGCCAGAAGGCCTTCGACCTATGCGTGTTATAGCTCAGCGAGAAGGCTGAATCGCCTCACATGCGCATCGTCACCCCAGCTGAAGTACTCGATCTGATAAATCCCGTTGTAACCGTGGGCACATTCGATGGGGTACACGTTGGTCACGCCACTGTTATTGAATCTGTTCTTTCACATGCCAAAAATCTGAACGGCACTTCTGTTGTGCTGACTTTTGATCCGCACCCAAGGCAATACATCGACGGTGCAAATGCCCCTGCATTGTTGACCTCTTTGCCTGAGAAATGTGCACGGTTTGAAGCGTTGGGCATAGATGTGTTGGCTATTGTACCTTTTAATGAGATTTTGCGACAACAGACCCCTGATGTTTTTGTCCACCGTTACCTGTTTGACTGGTTGCACGCACGCCATGTGGTTGTGGGGTATGACCATGGATTTGGTAAAGATCGACAAGGGGGGATTAGCACAATGGCCTCCTTGGGTGAGCAACTGGGTTTTGCCGTCACATCTGTTGATCCGAGTCTTATTGATGAAAAGCCGGTAAGCAGTACTCGGATTCGACAGGCTTTTGATGCTGGGAAATTTAAAGAAGCTGTGTTTTTGCTGGGCGGACAATTTCCTGTTTGGGGCGTAGTCCGAAAGGGTGATGGTCGAGGACGCAGTTTGGGTTTTCCTACTGCTAATGTATCCTTTAACAAATCCGAAAAATTATCACCCCCTTCCGGGGTTTATGCCGCTTGGGTGCATTTTGATACCCCTAAGCCTGCTGTCGTTAATTTTGGAAAGCGTCCAACATTTGGTGGTGAAAACAGAGTTTTTGAAGTTCATATCCTTGCATTTGATGGTGATTTGTATGGGCAAACTTTGCAAGTTGAGCTGGTAAGTCGTATCCGAGAAGAACGAAAATTTGAAAATAAAGAAGCATTGATCGTACAAATAAACAAAGACGTCAACACTGCGAAACAATTGCTTTCGCAGTGTAATTCACAATAAGTATGGAGGTTTAGTTTTGGGACTGACCAAAGAAAAAAAAGCCGAAATTATCGGTGAATATGGAAGCGCTGAGGGTGATTCTGGCTCGTCACAAGCACAGATTGCGCTATTAACGGCCCGAATTTTGGAACTCACAGCACATTCACAAACTCACGCCAAGGATCATCACTCTCGTCGCGGGCTCCTTAAGTTGGTGGGCCAACGTCGTCGTTTGTTGCGATATCTACAGAAAAAAAATTTAACAGGATATCGTGAATTGGTTGCTCAACTTGGTTTGCGTGGTTAGGTAAGACTGTATCGTACCAGAGGTTGGTAGCATTCTTGGCACTTCGGCCGAGGCGCTGGGCGGTATATTTCTATAGGACGAGGAGTTTATTAGATGGTAGAAAAAGTAGTGTTGGAAAACGATGGCAGGGAATTGTCTATTGAAACAGGCTTGGTGGGTAAACAAGCTCATGGAACGGCTTGGATGCGGCATGGTGATACAGTCGTACTTGTGGCGGTTGTGTCAGACAATCGACCTTCAAATTTCGATTTTTTCCCCTTGCAAGTAGATTATCGAGAAAAATTCTACGCAGGAGGACGCATCCCTGGAAACTTTTTTAAACGTGAGTCGGCCCCTTCAACGGCAGAGAAATTGCACGCCCGTTTGATTGATCACCAGATTCGCCCATTGTTTCCTAAAGCGTATAATTTTGAAACACAAGTTTATGTGACTGTTCTGTCTTTTGACGGTATAAATGATCCTGCTGTTTTAGCAATGACAGGGGCTTCAGCAGCACTTAGTATTTCTGATATTCCTTTTGATGGGCCTATCGGTGCGGTGCGTGTGGGCCGTGTAGATGGTGCGTTCAAGGTCAATCCGACCCTTCCTGAGTTGGATGAGAGCGACGTGAATATTGTGGTATCTGGTAACTCGGAATCAATTATTGCTGTAGAAGGTGAATTCCACGAAGTACCCGATGCAGATGTTCTTGAAGCCTTAAAGGCTGCTCACCAAGGTATTATTGAAATAATCAATCTCCAAACGGAGTTGGTTTCTAGAGTTGGCAAAGAAAAACGCGTTGTCGAAGAACCAGAAGTAAATGACGCTTTGGTTTCTGCAGTTGGAGAAAAGGCAGCTGGTCGTGTAAAAGATGCCAATCGAGCGACTGACACCTCGGCTCGGGAGCAATTATTACGTGATCTAAGCAATGAGATTAAAGAAGCACTTGCTGAAGAATTTCCCGAATCAGACGGTGCAATCGGCGACGCATTTGATAAAGTTGTTAAAAACGACATGCGGTCGATGATTTTAGACGAAAAACGGCGTATTGACGGCCGTTCAGAAGATGAAGTGCGCCCTATTTCAATTCAGGTCGGTGTTCTACCGCGCACACATGGATCAGCCATTTTTACACGTGGCCAAACACAGTCTTTGTGTGTTGCCACTTTGGGCAGCAAGATGGACACCCGCATGGTTGATGACTTGTCCGGCAAGTCCTTCAAAAGTTTCATGCTCGATTACAATTTTCCAAATTGGAGTGTGGGAGAAACTGGGCGGATTGCTGCTCCTGGGCGACGTGAAATTGGGCATGGCGCTTTGGCTGAAAAAGCGATCGAACCCGTTATCCCTTCCGAAGAGCATTTTCCATATACTATTCGTTTGGTTTCTGAAATCACCGAATCGAACAGCTCATCATCTATGGCTACTGTTTGTGGGGGGTCATTGGCATTGATGGATGCTGGTGTGCCAATTAAGTCACACGCTGCTGGTGCTGGTGTTGGTTTGGTTATGGAAGGCGACAAGTGGGTTGTTTTGACCGATATCTTGGCTGAAGAAGATCACCTCGGTGATATGGACCTTAAAATCACAGGTACTGCTGAAGGTCTCACTGCAATTCAGATGGACATTAAAATTGGTGGTGTGAGCTTTGACATTCTACAGGTGGCTTTTGAACGTGCACGTGGTGCACTCAATCATATTTTAGGGCTTATGAATACCGCCATTGAGACGCATCGCAATGCCTTGTCTGAATTCGCACCACGGATTTTGTCGATTCGTGTTGACCAATCGAAAATTGGTGCGGTGATCGGCCCTGGTGGCAAAACGATTCGCAGCATAGAAGAAACCGGTGCTACTGTTACCGTTGAAGATGATGGTTTGGTAACTGTGACATCCGTGGATGCTGCTGCTGGCGAAACAGCAATGGGTATGATTCGCGCCTTGGTTGAAGATCCTGAAGTTGGTGCAACTTATGCCGGTACTGTTCGACGCATTACGGATTTTGGTGCATTTATCGAAATTCTGCCTGGCAAAGATGGCTTGTGTCATATTTCAGAACTTGAACATCACCGTGTTCGCAAAGTAGATGATGTCTTGAAGGAAGGCGAAAAGGTGCAGGTGAAAGTGATTGGAATTGACGATCAGGGTAAGATTCGATTGAGTCGCAAGGCTTTGATTGAAGCTCCCCAAGGCGATTCGGATAACAAAGAGTAGCACAGATCCGACCGATCTTGAATTGCAATATTCGTTTGAATACAGGGAAGACGATCGGGACACCGATCGTCTTTTCGTTTTTGGGTTTGCTCGGAGGCTGGGTGATGACTTTGGCACAGGGTTTGAGCGGTTTGGTTCAAAAAACACGATTAAACAGTGGGTTGCGAATAGTGACGGAGTCTGTTCCGTTTGTGCGTTCAGTTGCATTGGGCATTTGGGTGCAAGTTGGCTCACGTGATGAGCAAGCAGAAGAGCAAGGTCTTTCTCATTTTTTAGAGCACATGCTTTTCAAAGGGACCCAAAAACGCAATGCTTTCGAAATTGCCCACAGCTTGGAATCTTTAGGTGGTTCCCTTGATGCTTTTACATCGCGTGATGTGACTTGTTTTTATGCCCGTTGCTTAGATGAACATCTGAGTGATTCTTTAGATGTCATTTCTGACATGTTGCAGCATTCTATTTTTGATCCTGAAGAGATTGAAAAAGAAAAAAGGGTTGTCCTTGAAGAGATACAGACTGTTGAGGATACCCCCGACGATCTCATACATGATTTGTTTGCCAAATCTGTGTGGGGTGAGGACCCTGTTGGTGCGCCAATTATGGGTGCACCTGTAAATGTACAGAGTTTTTTTCAAGAGAAACTGATCAGCTTTCTTGGCCAACATTATCATCCTGAACGCATAGTGATTGCCGTTGCAGGTAACTTGGACCACAACAAGATTGTAGATGAAGTTGGCAGATTGTTTCACTTTCCTGTTGCCCACCTAAATTTGCCCGAGCGGAAGCAACCCCAGGAGGTGTTGCATGCCAACCAGCATTTTCAGAGGGATATCGGTCAAACCCATATTTGCCTTGGGACAATCGCCTGTGCTTATACGCACCCTCGGCGTACCGAACAAATGATTGCGAATACGGCTTTGGGGGAAGGAATGAGCTCCAGGCTGTTTCAAGAAATAAGAGAGCGCCTTGGACTGGCGTATTCTGTATATTCATATCTTGAAATGTTGGAAGATACGGGCCTTTTTGGTACATATATGGCCTGTGATAGTGCACGGGTCGAAGAAGCCGTTAACATAGCGCAACTGGAGATTAAACGTCTAAAACAAGAAGGCATTTCGGATCAAGAATTAAAGAGCTCCAAAGCCCAATTACGTGGCGAATTAATCTTGGGGCAAGAAAGTATGGACAATCGTATGGGACGCATTGCCCAGCAAGAAATGTACACGGGGCAATATTGTTCGGTAGAGGAATCATTAAGCAACATTGAGGCGGTTACACAATTACGTGTGCTTGAGGCGTGTCAAACACTATTGGACGCAGACCATTTGCATCGTGTAACCGTTGGACCGTAGTGTGTTTGATTGCGTGATAGGAGGACGGTTTGGCAGATAAGATTCGGATCTCAGATGTGGCAAAGTTTGATGGACAAGAGGTTGTTGTTGAAGGATGGCTGTATAACAAACGGTCAAGTGGGAAATTGCATTTTCTGCAAGTGCGCGATGGATCTGCAACCATTCAATGTGTTGTATTTCAGGGTGAAGTAGAGCCAAGCGTGTTTGAAGATGCTGCAGAGTTAGGGCAAGAATCGGCTATTCGTCTGCGTGGTATTGTCAGAGAAGATGCTCGGTCGCCTTTGGGGTTTGAAATTGGTGTGATTGATATCGAAGTTGTTCACCAATCAGAATCATATCCAATTACCCCAAAAGAACATGGTACCGCATTCCTAATGGACAATAGGCATCTGTGGTTACGCTCGGCGCGTCAACAAGCGATTATGAAGGTAAGGAGCACAATTGTCAAAGCATGCCGAGATTACTTTGACTCGAATGACTTTTTATTGGTGGATGCACCGATCTTTACGCCTGCTTCGTGTGAAGGTACTTCAACACTTTTTGAAACCGACTATTTTGATGAAAAAGCCTATTTAACCCAAAGTGGCCAACTGTATATGGAAGCTGCGGCTATGGCATTTGGGAAAGTTTACTGTTTTGGGCCTACATTTCGGGCAGAAAAATCGAAAACCAGACGGCATTTGACGGAGTTCTGGATGATTGAGCCAGAGGTGGCTTATATGGATCTTCAGGGAGATATGGATCTTGCAGAAGACTTTATCAGTTTTGTTGTGCAACGTGTTTTGGAAGAGCGTCGAACAGAACTTGAGAGTCTTGAGCGAGATATTGCGCCCTTAGAAAGAACATTGAAGCCATTTCCGAGAATTTCCTACTCAGAGGCACATGAAATGCTCAAAGCTGAAGGGATCGCCCATACTTGGGGCGATGATTTTGGTGCCGAAGATGAAACGGTATTGGCCAATAAGTTTGATCGACCCGTTATTGTGCATCGCTACCCCGCAGCGTGCAAAGCATTTTACATGAAAGCCGACCCAGAGAACGAAAAATTGGCTTTGTGCATGGATGTTCTCGCCCCCGAAGGATATGGTGAGATCATTGGTGGGGGACAGCGAGAAGATGATTTGAATACCTTACAAGAGAAGCTATCTGAACACGGTCTTGATGCCGCACCTTTTGAATGGTTTTTGGATCTGCGTCGTTACGGTTCTGTGCCACATGCTGGTTTCGGGTTGGGGATTGAGCGTACTGTCGCTTGGTTATGTGGTTTGCCGCACGTAAGAGAAACCATTGCGTTTCCAAGACTTTTACAAAGACTATATCCTTAAATATTTAGGAGTATACCATGGAGCAGGGAGCTTATCGCTTTTCGGACATCGAAAAACGGTGGCGTGAATTTTGGCTAGAAAAGAAGACATTTCGCTCATTGGGACCTGGCGACAAGGGCTTTGATGCGAAAAAGCCGAAATGTTATATTCTCGACATGTTTCCGTATCCCAGTGGGGCAGGGTTGCATATTGGGCACCCAAAGGGTTATATCGCAACGGATATCTATAGCCGCTTTAAGCGCATGGAAGGCTTTAACGTTCTTCATCCAATGGGTTTTGATAGTTTTGGTCTACCAGCAGAGATCTATGCGATTGAAAACAATGTTCATCCTGGTATTATAACCGAAGAAAACATCGGAAACATGCGATCTCAGCTTCAGTTTTTGGGATTGGGATATGATTGGGATCGTGAAATCGCAACGTCCCGTGAAGACTATTACAGATGGACGCAGTGGATATTTCTACAGTTATTCAACAGTTGGTTTGATCCACGCTTGGTCTGGACAGATGCGCTTGGTGAAACCCAACACGGAAAAGCCCAGGCGATCGATACTTTGGTTGATGCATTTGAAGCAAAAGAGCAGACACTTTGTGATGCTGATAAAGTAGTTGTAGGTGGCAAGGATCATTGGAGTGATCTAAACGAAGATGAAAAGCAACTTGTTCTGAATAATTATCGCTTGGTTTACCAGAATGAAGTCGTCGTAAACTGGTGCCCGGCGCTAGGCACTGTTTTATCCAACGAAGAAGTGACTGCCGAAGGCAAGAGTGAGCGGGGAGACCATCCCGTCTTTCAGCGACCACTTAAGCAATGGATTATGCGTATTACGTCTTATGCTGACCGCCTCATTGCTGATTTAGATGGTCAACTACCAGACGGAAATGGCGGAGAATTTAGCCTTAATTGGCCGGACGCGGTCAAACGTATGCAAGAAAACTGGATAGGTCGAAGTGAAGGTGCTGAGGTCTTGTTTGATGTTCTCAAGCCAAATACCAATGATGTTGTTGATACTTTAACGGTGTTCACCACGCGTCCTGACACGCTGTTTGGCGCGACTTTTATGGTCGTTGCGCCTGAACACCCATTGGTGAATTTAGATGGAGAGGCTTGCTTGGTGCCCGAAGTTTGGGATACCAATGTGCCAGAGGCATGGCTGGGAGATTCGCCGGGTCTTGGTATACGAGAAGCTATAGGTGCTTATCAAGATGCTGCCAAACTGAAAGAATCGTCGCGGGAAGAAGAAAAGGTTAAGACGGGCGTGTTTGCTGGGTTTTATGCACGCAATCCGGTAAACGGTGTTCA
>JABIFK010000082.1 GCA_018650745.1 Candidatus Latescibacterota bacterium
GATCACCTGCGCGAAAACATCGCCGCCTTCGATTGTCCACCCTTACCCGAAGCGGACACAGAACGCCTCAGGCACATCTTTCGAAATGTAGATTCGATCACAGGACAATAATGACACGCATCAAACTGTTCATCATCATATTTTACATCATAACAAACAGTCTTTCAATCAGCTGGGCTGTTAAACCATATGTCCCCGTGCACCCAGATCCCGTACTGGAACCCTGGCGATGGCGGTCTTTTCCTGAATTAAAAGGACAAGACGTACGATGCATTGCCGAAGACAAAAATGGCCACATATGGTTTGGCACCAAAGATGGTGTATGGATGTATGACGGCATCATTTGGCAATCTTTTGGCAAGGCTGAAGGATTGGATGGCCAACCTGTTGTTGCGATATCTGTATCGGATCGTGGAACAATCTATGCCGCCACAATAAGAGGCATCTTCACCCTTCAAACAACAACGTGGCACCGTGTTTTTCCAGACCAAGACAATTTGCCTTGGTACATCAATGACATGGTTGTAGAACCCGATGAAAACATTTGGGTGGGGTCTGTCTGGGGCCTCGTGCACCTTCATAAAAATACAACAACGCTCTATACCCTCAATAAAGTCAAACAAGATTTTGAGATCCAATTTCCCAACCTGCAATATGTCATTGTGCCCAACGACACAATACTCACCCACACAACCTCATATCAGGGCCTGGGCATACAACGCATCAACACCACAATCTCATGGATCATTTCAGGCAGCCCAGCAGATTCAGCAGGTCTAAAAATTGGTGACCGTATAACCCACACAAAAGAACTGCCAACAGAAAATGGCCTCGCACGTACACAACTTACATTAGAACGCAACGGACAAGTACCCCGCACGACAACCTTGATCAAACGCTCGGGACGAGGGCAAATCAAAGAATTTGAAATCCATAACATTTTCCCTGCAAAAGAAGGTTCTGTGTGGCTTTCTTTGTCAACCGGACATGTTGCACGTTTGCAACCCACATCGAATCAGTGGCGCATTTTTACAGCCAACGACAACCTAGAAATCAGCCGCCCTTCGCATATTGCAGAACTACAGAATGACAATATTTGGGTGGTATCAGAAGACAGAACCCACGGCATTCGCACATTTGATGGCCAAACATGGTCCACCCTAAAGCTCAGCGACTCTGGAGGCACAGATGTAAATCCATCCATCCTTCAAGCAACAGATGGAACCATTTGGGTAGGCGGTGTTGAAGGGTATCTTCATGCATTTCGAAACAACACATGGCACGTTTATCAAACACCCGACCTCCCACTTCCTGCAACCCGTATTGTAGAATTGTTAGAGTCCAAAGATGGCGCACTCTGGATTATTGGACGCGGCAGTGCACCCATTCGTTTGGATTATGGATCTCAGCGTTGGGCCACATTTGAAGGTCTCAATTATGCATGCCAAGATAAAAACGGCCATCAGTGGTTTGTGTCTCAAAACAACCAAGTGGTTCAATTTGATGGCAAAAATTGGGTCGGTTATGATGTGTCTGATGGTTTGATGGACACACCCACAGGCATGTTTGCCACACAAAGTGGAGACATCTGGGTCGTAGGCAGTGAAAAAGGAACAGCCGCATCATCACACCTTGTAGGAACCACCTGGCACTTACAAACCTATCCAGAACTGTCGTGGGGAATTGATGCACGCGCAACTTATGAAGCACGCGACGGCGCCATCTGGTTGGGCGCTGCCGTAGACTGGTTCTCTGAGCGTGGGCACAAAGGCGGTGTCTTAAGCATTTTGCCTGACCATCAGGTACACCATACGCCTCCCGACGCACTGCGGTATATCTATGGCATTGGACAAATGTCCGATGCATCTATATGGATAGGCTCCTATCGTGGCCTCAATGTTTTTAAACAAAGCACCTGGACACATATCGACACGTCTGAGGCTCGAAGCCGAATTTCAACAGGTGGATATCCACGAAGGTTTGGAAAGCATGCTTCTCCTGCGAAAAAATGATCTCAGAGACAAAATCAAAGTCACCAAGACATTCGGCGAAATCCCACCCGTAGCCTGTTACCCCAGCGAGTTAAACCAAGCCTTTATGAACATCCTCTCCAACGCCATTGAAGCCATTGACGATACCGGCGAAATCAAAATCCAAACAGCAATCAACGGATCAAATGTTCGCATCGTCTTCTCTGATACAGGCCGAGGCATTCCACCAGAAAACAACGACCAAATCTTCAACCCCGGCTTCACAACCAAAGGCGTTGGCGTGGGTGTGGGGCTCGGCCTCGCTATTTGTTACCGCATCATTCAAAAACACCAGGGTATTATTTCCGTTGAGAGTGAAGAGGGACAAGGAACATCCTTTACGATTGAAATACCCATTGAAGCAGAGGTTAGAACAGAGACGTGAGAGAAGGATGCAGAAAACAGAATTTTTCAAACCCGATAAATAACACAAGAAAGCCCATTATCACTGATGATAATGGGCTTTTTAAATTTTCAAACTTAAAATCGTCAAGGTGGTAAGTGCTTTACGAGCATCCGTTAACCTCGTGTTGGCGCGATCCACAGCACACCTTCCTTTTCAATCTGATGACGATAATTTTCATCCAGCTGTGTAAAGTCGAACACATCAACAAAAAAAGGAACTTCACTCTCTTCAAGCATCTGACGTATATCATTATTTTTTTTGAAGGATCTATATCTCCCGATTAAGGAAAAGCACAGCATCACCGTCAAATGGTGCTTTGAAATGTGTTTCAGATGCATCCACCTTAAACAAGGGATGCACTTCGTCACTCACTGGGCAAAACCACTCTGCAGTAAGCGTTTCATCAGAACCCGACAGCATCACAGTAACATCTCCACCATCAGGCAGATAGACAAGATACGAACGACCTTCATCGGCGATACAAAACCCAGACGAAGCCAGATCGGATCGCGGCACAGCCCGATTCAAATCCATTCGATCGGCATACCGACGCACATACCCCATTTGCTTCCGAATCTCATCCCACTCAGGCATAGGAACAGAGGGTGACCCAGGCCGGGCATCCATATAATAATCCATGGTGATGAAACTCATACCCCGGGTAAAACATCGCCAGGGACACTTGGGGTTGGCATCGTTATGCCCCGTATGATCTGTGTCGAGAATAATAACCTTCCGGCCATCCGCTTCGGGTGGATCAGAACGATAGATTTTCTTGACAGGCGAAATCCATTCGGCGGGTGAGTTAAAAAGCGCCTCATTTTGAATAGGTGCCCCAGTCATCCCAACGGGATATTTCAAACACACACCACTTACCAAAAGGGATTGGCACGTGTCGATTTTCTGCATCCCACACATCATGCCAATTGGGTTGTGCACCTTCGGCTTGAACACCCCAATAAAGCGGCTGATCAATTCCTGCATCTTTCAAAA
>JABIFK010000511.1 GCA_018650745.1 Candidatus Latescibacterota bacterium
CCAATTCTTAGAAGAACGTGGCCTCCGCCAAACCCACCTCGACGACTTCTCCGCCCGAAACAAAACCGCCTCCTTCCCCACACCACTCCCAGACGACGCCTATTGCGACAACTGGATCGGCCAAAATGGTCTCAACCTCATCGACACAGTTCCCACCAACAAACCCTGGTTTCTCCAAGTCAATTTCAACGGCCCCCACAGCCCCTGGGACATTACCGAACCCATGAAATCTTGGTACGAAAATGCACAATTCCCACCCGCAAACGCAAACAACGACATTGATCCAGAAGCGATCCAAGACGTGCGCCGCAACTACTCTGCAATGGTCGAAAACATCGACCGCTTAACGGGCCTATTCTTAGACAAACTCACCGAACGCGGCGAACTCAAAAACACAATTGTCGTCTTCTCCTCCGACCACGGCGAAATGCTCGGTGATCAAAACCTCTGGGGCAAAACCCAACCCTATCACCCCTCCGTCAGCGTGCCCCTAGTCATTGCTGGCCCCAACATTCAGCACACCGAAACACAAATCCCCACCACAATCCTCGACCTGCCCGCCACGTTCTTAGACTACGCCAACGTCCCCATTCCCAAAACAATGGACAGTCGTTCTTTGCGCCCTTTCTTAGAAGGCCAAACAAACACCCACCGCAATGTCGTGCTCTCCAGCTTACGCAACTGGAAAATGGTCTACGACGGCCGCTTCAAATACGTAGAAGGTTTCCTCGACACCCCCCAATTCTACGACTTAGAAACCGACCCCCTCGAAAACAACAACCTCGCCTCAAACCCAAACGCAGCTGAGCAAATCAACCGATTAAAAACACATTTGCCAACGTAAACAAATATTTGTTTACGGAAGCAGAAATATAAATTTATCATCCTTGCAGAAGAACAGAGCCCAGTATGAGAGAAATGATTTCAGAACAACAATGGACTTTCTATCAAAAAAATGGCTACTTGGTCGTTGAAAATATACTGTCCAAACAACGATTAGAAATACTCCACGAAGCACTTGAAAAAAGATATAGATTAGAAGGGAATAAGGCGGGGGAAGAGGGTTCAAACATCCAAGGCGTCCGCAGGCTGTGCAATCTCATTGCTAAGGATCGTGCATTCGAAAAATTGGCCATAGAACCCATCGCTCTGGAAATGGCCAAGCGAGCAATCGGAGACGACATGCGTTGGCAGGCCATGAACTTTCACGATCCCATACCCAGTGATCCACGTCCTCACCAAGCCATTCATGCCGACCGATCCTTCTTCAAAAATTGCACAGCATACTTTAACGTGGTATGGGCCCTTGATGACATGACGGAGCAAAACGGAGCCACACGACTCGTGCCCGGCTCACACAACCAACCGTGGCCCAAAGATGTCCTAACCGATGCCAAAGAAACGGTCGAAGGCGAAATCTACGCCACCTGTCCAGCTGGCACCGCCATCTTTCTTCATGGCGACGTCTGGCATGGCGGACGGGCAAACCATTCAACATCTCCCAGGCGCGTGATCCACCTCGGATACTGCAGCCCCAACACCGCACCCCAATATGAAATCGCAAACTCTCTAACGCCAGAAGTTCGCCAAAGATTAGGCGCACATTGCACCCTCATCCCAAACACTTTGGCATCGTTCAATCAAGAAGAACAGTAAAAAAACGTCAAAACCTTTATACCAAAGGACAACTATGAGTGAATTTATGTCATATGATCCGTGGTCCCAAATAACAACCCGCAATGGAATTGAGGGAGACCTGATCATCTCTGCCTTACAAAAATCTATACGACGCGGGTTAACCGAAGATGCTGTGATTTTTGCTTATGAGATGTATATCACCAGTGAGCAACTTGAAGACAAACTGTGGCGCAGACTGCAAGCCGTTTCGGTAGAAGATGTGGGCTTTGGAGACCTGAACGCACCCGTCTTAATCAACACCCTCAATCAGATGCGGAAAGAATTCCCTTATGCAGACGCCGACCGACCGATCTTTTTCATCCATGCCGTTCGCTACTTAGCAGCAGCCAAAAAAGATCGTACAACCGACAACCTAAAGAACATTGTCAAACTTGGGTTTGCCCATGGCCAAAAACCAGAGATTCCCGATTTTGCTATTGACAAACATACAAAAAAAGGTCGTGCCTTAGGGCGAGACGCCAAGCACTTCCAAACCGAAGGCAGTCGACTCGAAAATGAATTGATAGTAGACGAAAACTACAAACCGCGGCTAATGGAACTGTTGGACAAGATCGAAAAAGAAAAGCCTGAAACAGTTGATAATGCCTTTGTCTACAGCGGTTGGCAAACATAGAACCTGTCCAACGCTTTCAAGTAGACAGATAGCGTGACACACACCAATCCGTCATACTTTCCATTCAAAAGCCATAGGATCCGCACGATGCCAATTCACCAGAAAAATTGGGCTGGTAATACCCCCTTCAACGCGGCCCAATTTCATCAACCCACGACAATCACAGACTTACAAGAAATCGTGCAAAAAGCCGATAAAGTCCATGTCATCGGTTCGCGCCATTGCTTTAACGACATTGCCGACACAACTGGCGATCTAATATCTCTAAACAATCTCAACAATCAGGCCACCATCGATCATACACAACATACGGCCACCGTCAACGCAGGCATCACTTACCGCGAACTCTGTCCGCAACTACACGCGGCAGGTTATGCGCTGCCCAACATGGCATCACTCGACCACATCACAGTCATCGGCGCCTGTATGAGCGCAACCCATGGCTCGGGTGATACCCTCGGCAACTTGGCAACCGTTGTTTCAGGCTTAGAAATAGTCACCGCCAATGGTGATGTGATTACGCTCACCCGTGACAAAGATGACGACCCATTTTTAGGCGCCGTCGTTGCTTTGGGTGCACTCGGTGTGGTAAGCAAAATCACCCTCGATTTGGTGCCCGCATTCACCATTCAACAACACGTTTATCAAAAACTACCCATGACACACCTCTACGAATCATTTGATGCAATCATGGGCGCAGGTTATAGCGTGAGCCTCTTTCCGACCTGGCAAAAAGACCACGTTGAATCTCTTTGGGTGAAACAGCAGGTTACCGAAGATGTATCCGTAGCAGTACCAACAACCCTCTTTGATGCCTCGTTGGTCGATGGCCATCTCTGGGATAACCCACCCGACCGCCAATGGACCCCAATGGGAACACCAGGGCCTTGGTTTGAACGCTTGCCCCATTTTTCTTTTAACAACGCAGAACAAGAAGGCAACGAGTTGCAAAGTGAATATTTTGTCGCACGCCATCATGCCGTTGATGCGCTCAAAGCCGTCGCAAACTTACGCGAACATATGGCCCCCATCCTAAGCACCTCCGAAATTCGCAGCGTCGCAGCAGACAAACTTTGGCTCAGTACAGCATATGGGCAAGACGTCATTGGCATCCATTTTAACTGGCTTAAAGATTGGACAGGCGTAAAACAATTCCTCCCCATTTTAGAAGCAGAACTCTCACCCTTCAATCCGCGTCCTCACTGGGGCAAGCTCTTTGCAATAAACCCAGAACAAATACAAGCAGCCTACCCACGCATGGCCGACTTTCAATCCCTGACACGCGAGTTTGATCCCAATGGAAAATTCCGCAACGCATACGTCGATCGATATATCCTCGGAACAGCTTGATCATCCGATGACCAAAAGGAGGGCCAGTTGAAAACACCTAACCCAAAAGAATCTCTGACAGCAGAACAGATACAGCAATTCCATGAAATCGGCTACTTGGTTCTAGACGATATTTTCAGTGATGAAGATTTACAAACGGTGATTGACGGCATCAACGGAGAGGTCGACGGATTTGCGAGGAAAAGACAAGCAGAAGGAAAATTAGAAAACCTTTACGAGGACTATGGCTTTGAACAAAGACTGGCAAAGATAGTAGAAGAAACTGGGGAAAGCGCCGTACAAATTTGGGACAATCGAGAATCAACGTTTCCAGCATTCTTCTCTTTGTTAACACACGAAAGATTCTTAAACCGTTTGGAATCCCTCTTAGGCGAAGAGATCATCTGCAGCAGCATCTTTCGTTTGCGCCCCAAAGCACCCAACCAAGGACAAACCAACATGCCTTGGCACCAAGACTCTGCGTATTTCGAACCCTTTTGCGACAGCAATCTCATTCTGTCTGCTTGGGTGCCCTTGGTCGATACAACAGAAGAAAATGGGTGCTTGTGGTTCCTGCCCAAAAGCCATAAAAGTGGCGTCGTAACACATAACAATTTAGAAGGCAAACCCTTTTTAAGAATTCTGCAAGAGAACCTACCCAAACATGAGCGCCCCATATGTGTGCCCGTCAAAAAAGGCAGTGCTGTCATTTTCACCAACCGCACGCCACATTGCAGTTTCGAAAACCATACGGACCAGGTCCGTTGGGCCTTCGACTTTCGATACCAAAGCACCCAGTTGCCAACCAATGCCAAAATAACCCGCTTAGAAAATGAAATCACCCCAGAGACAGATCCTCACGCACCCATTTCCTGTCGCCCGCCAGATCCTGACTTTCTGGTACGCAGCAAAAAGAGAACCCACGAAGTCATCACCACGGTAGAAGCATTTATGCGATTGCGCGAAGAACACGGAACGGGTTGGAAAATGACCAAGCGGTGGGAGAAAGTGGCCAGCGGTGCGTAAAGTATTTGGCGGAGTCAGCAGGAAAGAGCAGGCGCATAACCTAAGAGAAAGATCTGTTGA
>JABIFK010000081.1 GCA_018650745.1 Candidatus Latescibacterota bacterium
ACCAGGCAGCGTTTTACCTTCCAAAAACTCCAATGAAGCACCCCCACCAGTAGAAACATGACTCAATTTTTCTGCAGCACCAAAGTCAGCAACAGCAGCAGCAGTTTCTCCGCCTCCTACAATAGTCGTTGCTCCATTTTCTGTAGCGTCAACCAAAGCTTGTGCAACCGCGCGGGTGCCCAATGAAAAGGAATAAATTTCAGACACCCCTAAAGGGCCATTCCAAATAACCGTCTTGGCTTTTTTGACCTCTTCCACAAACAAGGCACGGGTTTCGGTACCGACATCAAACCCTTCCAGATCTGCAGGAATTTGGTCACGAGCTACAATTTGCGTAGGAACACCTTCTGCCATATCGGCTGCAACAACTGTATCCATGGGCAACAACAACTTAATCCCTTCGTCTTTTGCACGTTGGATCAATTTCGCCGCCACCTCTACACGGTCTTCTTCCAACAGTGAATTGCCAATTTCAAGGCCCATGGCCTTAAAAAAGGTAAAAGCCATTCCACCTCCAATGAGCAACGTATCCACCTTTGAGAATAAGTGCTCAATCACATCAATTTTACCCGAGATTTTGGCTCCGCCCATAATCGCAACAAAAGGTCTTTCTGGCTCAGCCAATGCAGCACCCAAATAGTCTAACTCTTTTTGTAACAACAAACCTGCAGCACAATCTACAAAATAATGTGTCACCCCTTCTGTTGAAGCATGAGCTCGGTGTGCGGTGCCAAACGCATCGTTAACATACACGTCTCCCAGCTCAGCCAATTGCATCGCAAAACCGGGTGCATTGTCTTCTTCTTCTGGGTGAAAGCGCAAGTTTTCAAGCAAAACCACTGCCCCATCAGGAGCACTCTTCACAACAGAGGCAGTTTGCGGCCCAATACAATCCGGCGCCATAATCACTTCGCGCCCCAACAACAATTGCAGGGCTTCTGCTATAGGTTTTAGAGACAAACCAGGTACCGCTTCACCTTTTGGCCGTCCCAAGTGGGACATCAATACTGGGTGCCCTCCCAGATCCAAAATATGTTGAATCGTGGGTAAAGAAGCTCTCAAACGCGTATCATCTCCAACACGTCCCTCATCAATTGGCACATTAAAATCAACGCGCATCAAAACGCGTTTGCCGGCCAAATCCAGATCCAGAATTGATAATTTATTCACGATCCCTCCAAAAATACCACAAATATAAATCCCGCCACGCCCAAGAAAGCGGCGTAGGCGGGATCTCATAAACGACATCAAGGTTCACAACTTAACCACGCCCCAACTTTTTCAAGAGATCAACGCAGCGGTTTGAATAGCCCCATTCATTGTCATACCAACCACATACTTTAACCATATTTCCAGCCATAACGGTTGTGATTAAAGAGTCAAAGATACAAGAGTGTGGGTTGCCCACCACATCGGCAGAAACAATGGGATCATCGGTATATTCCAAAATCCCCTTTAAACGACCCTTTGCTGCACGCTTAAATGCATTGTTGACCTGCTCTGCTGTGACGTTCTTTTTTAATACAGCAACAAAATCAGTAAACGAACCATCCGTTGTTGGCACACGCACAGACATACCATCCAATTTGCCATTCAGTTCAGGAATCACTTTGCCCACAGCACTGGCTGCCCCAGTTGAAGTCGGAATCATGGATACGGCAGCCGAGCGAGCACGGCGTAAATCACTGTGAGGGGCATCAATCAAACGCTGATCGCCCGTATAGGAATGGATCGTATTCATCAGACCATGTTCAACACCAAAGGCGTCGTGCAAAACACTCACCATAGGTGCCAAACAGTTGGTGGTACAAGATGCGTTAGAAATGACCTTATCAGTCTTTTTCAGAATATCATCATTAATACCCATGACCACAGTAGGCAAATCACCTTTTGCGGGTGCCGAAATAACGACTTTCTTTGCCCCCCCCTTAAGGTGGGCACCTGCAGAATCTTTGTCAGCAAAGAAACCTGTCGACTCAACAATAATATCTGCCCCAACGGTCTTCCAGGGCAACTTGCTGGGGTCGCGTTCAGACAACACCGCGATCTTTTTACGCCCCACAACCAAAGCATCTACTTTGTTGCGACCAACAGTTACCCCATCG
>JABIFK010000785.1 GCA_018650745.1 Candidatus Latescibacterota bacterium
AAACGGCACGGTGCGCTGGCGGGGGTGAATGGAGGATTTTCTTACAGCAACAATCCCTGGTCGATTTACCATGGTGATCTGCGCGGGTTTTTTGTGCAAGATGGTCAACTGATCAGTGAACCGAATGACAGTGCTTGGGCGGTGCAGATCAAATCAACGCCAAATCATCGCCAAGTTTTGTCGCTTGTTCAACCCAAACTGCGTGTCACGTTTCAAATTGAAGGTGCATCCGACATTTCTTGCAGTGGTCTAAACCGTGAACGGAAAGATGATGATTGTATTGTTTATACGCCCATCTGGAATCGGACCACACTTGCCGATACGTCTGGTGTGGAGGTTGTTGTGAGCGCGGGAGAAATTAAGGCTGTTCGAGAGGGGTTGCCCAGTGCAATTATTCCGCCTGATGGTTTTGTTGTGTCTGCCAAAGGTGCGCAAGCAGAGAGGCTCCGAAAGATGCATGTGGGTACTTCTGTGGCTGTCGCTTTTGATTTGATGAATATTGCCGATGGTAAACACTTGCCATTTAAAGACCATCATTATGTGAGTGCAGGTCCGTTGCTGGTAAGGGGTGGGAAACCCGTTTCTGAATACGAGGGGCATCACTGGTTTCATAAATCGCCGTTTACGCATCAACGCCATCCACGAACAGCCATTGCATGGACCGAGAATAAACGTGAGGTCATGTTGGTGACCGTTGATGGCAGGCAACCCGATCACAGTGTCGGTTTCACATTGCCAGAGCTAGCGGATTTTTTAGTCAAACAAGGCGCTCACACGGTATATAATATGGATGGTGGTGGATCGACGACGATGGCAATTGGGGGGGAAGTGGTGAATCACTTCTCGGATGTATGGGGAGGACGATTGGGTGATAAACCCATTGAGCGACGCAGGTGTGATGCCCTGCTTTTGTTCTCACGCTAAATGTTGTGAATTGACGTCCATTTTTCTGCGTATCGATAATATATTTGGCACGTGTTGATGGCGAGGCTTACAAAGAGGTGATTGATGGATAAAGCGGCACAGAGGGAGATATTGGGTTCTCAGGCAGATCCCGTTTCAGAAACAGAACCGACGGGTGTGACTGTGCGTGCCGTTTTTTTAGGGCTGGTTCTGGTTGTTTGTGTGAATGCGTTTATGATTTATACGGAGTATGTGATTCGTGCATCGGCGAACAACTACAGCCACTTTCCGATTTATGTCTTCTGTTCCTTTGCGATGTTGACCCTTTTGGGTTTGCCACTTATGCGGTGGTTCACGGGCCGACAAGTACTTTCCCGTTCTGAGGTTTTTACGATTCTGATTATGGGGTTTGTTGCTGGGGTTGTGCCTTCCAACGGGTTGACTGGGTTCTTGATTGTTGTCATTGCAACGCCTTTTTATTTTGCAACGCCTGAAAACCATTGGGCTGAAATTTTTCATGGACATATCCCGTCATGGATTGCGCCAAGAGATCCAGAGACTGTGCGGGGTTTTTTTGAAGGCTTGCCTCCTGGGGCTCCTATTCCGTGGGCCGCTTGGGTGGGGCCTTTGTTTTGGTGGATGTGTTTCGTTGTAGCCGTCTTTGGGCTTTCGGCTTCGATTGCCGCGATTTTGAAACGGCAGTGGGTGCATCACGAACGTTTGACGTATCCCTTGGTTGGTGTAGCAGAAGACCTCACGGAAGGGTTGGAAGATGGGGCGGGTATGCCAAAGATATTGAGAGATCGGAGATTCTGGATGGGTTTCTCACTGGCTTTTGGGATGCTGGCTTGGAACATGATTGGTTATTTCTCTGTGGGATTTCCACATATACCACTTGAAGGGCGTTCCTTTCCGATTGCACGGGATTATCCCAGCATCCAAACCCGGATCAATTTGTTTGTGATTGGATTTGCCTATTTTGCCAACTTAGATGTGTTGTTCAGCATTTGGGTTTTTCGGTTGCTTTACATATTGCAAGTGGGGCTTTTCAATCGATTGGGGTATCCCATTGGTGGAGGTGAGGATTCGTGGTCTGCTGGGCTTACTGGGTGGCAGAGTTTTGGTGCGCTCATCGCGATGGTGCTTTGGAGACTTTGGATTGCGAGAGATCATTTGCGCGCTGTGGTTCAAAAGGCGTTAGATCCTGCGCATCCGTTGGATGATCGGGATGGCATGATGTCTTGTCGTACTGCTCTGGTTGTCCTGTTGTTCTGTTGTGTATTTTGTATTGCGTGGTTGTGGCAGGCGGGCATGGGAATTGGCATGATTCTGATTTATGGCGTGATGTCTATTCTGCTTTACATTGGGATAGCGCGTATTGTTGCCGAGTCGGGTTTGCTGTATGTGCGCGGGCCTCTTACGGCACAGGCATTTAGTCTGTATCTGCTCGGCTCAGGTGCTGTTGGACCGGCTGCGGTGACCGCATCGGCATTTACGTATACCACGATATCCCAAGGTCAGGGATTGTTTTTTACGATGTTGACACAGGTTGCACGACTTGAGGAATTTATGACAGGCAACCGGCGACGTATTTTGGGCGCGGTTGCATTGGCCTTTTTTGTTGCGTTGGTGACATCGGTAGGCGTGACACTTTATCTGGGATATACCTACGGTACGTTTAACTTTCAGACGTGGCACATCAAGTCGGGAGGGCGGCAGGTGTTTGGTGCAACGGCAAATCGGATTCTTGCCCCTTTTTCAACCGATATTAGGCGATTGAGTTTTTTTGGGATGGGCGCAGTGATTATGGGGTTGCTTACGCTTTTGCGCTATCGTATTCCTGGATGGCCGTTACACCCCATCGGTTTCACGGTAGGCTGTACCTATTTTACCCAGAAGACGTTTGTGTCAGTGTTCTTTGCTTGGGCATGTAAATACCTTATTTTGCGGTTCGGAGGGGTGATGCTTTATCGCCGAATGCGACCGCTGTTTGTTGGTTTGTTGGTGGGATATGCCTTAGGTGTGGCACTGTCAGGAGTGATAGATATTATCTGGTTTCCTGGGCAGGGACATTATATTCATTCGGTTTGAAAAACGAGTTTTCATAGATTGCTTTAATGGCGTAGATGTGATGCCTTGTTTCTTTTTTGTTGATCCTTTTGGTATGTGATGAACGTGATTGGTGGAGGTACTGACTGTGTGGTATCGGATTTTGAATCCCATTTATGTGATTGGGCTTTTTTTGATTTGTTGCGGAGAGACACCCAGCGAAGATGTATTGGGTTCTTTGGACGGTAACTCTAAAGGACAAGCTGAAAATTTGAATTTGGGTGAGCTAACCGTTTTTCCATTGGATAATCCGTGGAATCAAGACATTTCTAAAGCGAAAGTAGATTCAAACTCTGATGCGTTGATTGCAAGTATTGGTCTGGATAAAAATCTGCATCCAGACTTTGGCACGGTTTGGCAAGGGGCACCCAACGGAATACCCTATGCAATTGTACGTGGCGACCAACCAAAAGTGAGTGTGACATTTCAATATGATGATGAGAGCGATCCTGGGCCTTACCCCATACCGAAGGGTGTGCCGATTGAAGGCGGTCCAGATGGAAAAGGGGATCGACATGTGATTGTGATTGATCGAGACAATGCCATGCTCTACGAATTATTCTCGGCATTTCCTGACACGAACAGTCCAAATTGGAAAGCTGGGTCGGGCGCAATTTTCAATTTGAAATCTAATGATCTGCGCCCTGCTGGATGGACGTCTGCAGATGCTGCGGGCCTGCCCATTTTTCCGGGCTTGGTGCGTTATGAAGAAGCCGTAGAAAAGGGCGCAATTGAACACGCGTTGCGTTTTACAGTACGCAGATCTCGCCGAGCATATGTTTATCCTGCACGGCATTTTGCGAGTTCTTTGCGTGATCCAAATTTGCCACCGATGGGGATGCGGGTGCGCCTCAAGGTGGATTATGATATCTCAGGTTTTCCACCTGTTGCGCAAGTGGTCTTGACAGCTTTAAAACGTTATGGGATGTTTGTTGCCG
>JABIFK010000593.1 GCA_018650745.1 Candidatus Latescibacterota bacterium
AACTTCATACGTTTGCACGCCCAACTTACCAACGATGTCAAATTCTTGTTCAAAATCTGTGTTTTGTTCAAGCTTTTTGACAAGGGCGGGATAGTTGGTTAGGACATCTGCGATGTGCACGCCGACCACTTCTTTTTCTGATATGTTGAACATTTTTCGAGCAGATGGATTGATGTCTGCAATGCGATTTTGAACGTCGATAACCAAAACACCGTCTTCAATATTTTCAAGTACTGTATCTCGTGCAATGGGAATGACATCTAAAAAGTGGAACCGTAAAAAACTCCAAAAAGCAGTTAGGCCCATGAGGGTAAACGCAAAAGGTGTGAGGTCTAGGCGGGGAAAGGGGCTGTGGCCCGATAGGTAAACTGCGTTGGCCACCCAAGGGGATAAGATGCCAATCAATAATGTGGCTGCTTGTCTGCGATAGAGGCGATCTCCACGCGTGAGCAACCGCGCCATGAGCAGAGACCCCCAGCCCATAATGACATATGAATACGCGGCATGAACCCAAAAATATGTGCCAAACTCTGTGTCTAAGACGGCAAAACCATTTGATGTATCGATGTCAACGCGGCTGTACAACAAACCGTGCAAGCCGTTTGTCCAAGCAATTAAAACGGTTAAGATGGGCTCTATAAGCAAATAAGACAAATAAGGGGCTGGGCGCCCAAGATAGCGCAACATAAACGCCACCAAAAACCCAGGCACACCCACAATGCCTATAAAAGCAATGTTTGACCAAAATATTTTGTCCGGAATTTCGACGCTGGCCATTTCTAAAGCATAAGCCGCTGCCCACACTGTGGATGACAGCATAATGCCCATAAACCACCACATATCTACCGTGAGGCGACGGTACCAGGTATAAAGCGCGGTGCCCAAAGCAGCCAATGCCGATAAGAGGAGGGGGATGGTATAAGGTGTGTATTGCCAGATCACGATTGTTTGCTCATGGGGTGTCCAATGTGCTGTTGATGACGTCTATCAATTGTCCAGGTGTAAAAGGTTTGGACAAATAGTTATCCATTCCGGCGTCTAAGAAGCGTTCCCGGTCTCCAGTCATGGCATGTGCCGTGAGTGCGATGATGGGAATGTGTGTGCTCGTTTCCTTTTCTTTGGTGCGAATGATTTGGGTGGCTTCAAAACCATCCATTTCGGGCATCTGTCCGTCCATAAGAATGAGGTCGAAGGATTGTTTCTCAAATAGTATAATGGCTTCTTGTCCATTTTGAGCGGTTGTTACTGTGCAGGCCAATTTTTTCAAAATGCCTTGGGCAAATACTTGGTTAACAGAATTGTCTTCGACAAGCAAAACACGTAATTCAGATTTTGTAAGGCGCATGCCTTGCTCTGGTGTCGGTGTCGTTTCTATAGAACTTTTTTTCCTTTTTGCAAACACCACAGTAAAATGAAAACAACTGCCTTGGTTGAGTTCACTTTCGACCCACATACGCCCCCTCATCATTTCAACCAAGCGCGATGATATGGCCAAGCCCAAACCCGTACCACCATATTGGCGCGTCATAGAGGCGTCTGCTTGAGAGAAGGCTTCGAAAATGACTTCTTGTTTGTCTTTGGATATGCCAATGCCCGTGTCGGTGACAGAAATATGCAGACTGAGGGTTTGTTCGGTTTGATCTTCTAAGTCAACCAACACAGAAACGTAACCCGATTCGGTAAATTTGATGGCATTGCTGGTCAAATTGATGATGATTTGATTGAGTCGATCCGGGTCTCCCATTAAGACACCGGGTACGTCGGGGGTGATGTTCCATTCGAATCTCAGGTTCTTTTGTTGGGCTTGAATGGCCAAAGGATTGAGGGCAATATCCAACATTTCTTCTACGGCAAATGGTGTGGGGTCTAATTCTAATTTACCCGCTTCAATGCGAGAAAAGTCTAAGACATCGTTAATGACTGTAAGCAACAAATTGGCCGATTTGCGTACCGTTTTCAGATATTTTTTTTGTTCTGTATCTAACTGTGTGTCTAAGAGCAATTCAGACATGCCCAAAATGCCATTCATAGGCGTGCGAATTTCGTGGCTCATATTGGCCAAAAACTCACTCTTGGCTTTGTTGGCTGCTTCGGCCAATTCTTTTGAAGCACGCAAGTCACGTTCGACTTCTTTGAGCCACGTGATGTCGTGGATGAGCAAGACCCGACAGAGCACAAGACCCAAGCGGTCGTGGAGGGATGAGATGCGGAGTTCGTAGACAAGTGGAATGGGACCGTTTTCGATGACGACTTCTTCGTGGGCATTTTCGACATTGGTAAACCGTGCGACAAGATCGGGGAATTCTGAGAAAACATCGGAAGCATATCGTCCAATGAGATTTTCGTTGGGGCGATTCATCAGCCGAAGCGTGCCGGGGTTGTAGTCGATCACGCGATTTTCAGAGTCAAAAACAATAATGCCATCTTCCATGCCGTCGATAACAGTATCACGTGCAATGGGCACGACTGTGAGTAATTGAAACCGAAAGGCACCCCAAAAAGTGGCCAAACCCATCACGATGAATGCAAAGGGTGTCAGGTCTAAATGGGGGAATGGATTGAGGCCGAACAGATAGATAATATTGGCTGTCCAGGGGGTTAGTAGGCCAATGAGGATGGCGGTGGTTTGGCTGCGATAGAGCTGAGGTACATGAATAAGACGACGCACCAAGAGAATAGAGCCCCAAATCAAAAGCACGTAGGAATAGGCTGTGTGGACCCAGAAATAGGTTCCGTGTTCGACAAGATAAACATCGAAGCTCCCAAGTGTTTCAATGTAGCGCCGGCTGTGCAATAATTCGTGGTAAGGATTTGTCCAGGCCATGATGAGGGTGATGATGGGCTCAATCCATAACCATTTGAGAGACACATTTTGTTGGCCGGAATAGTGTTTGGTAAAAACCAGCCAAAAAGATGGTACGGCCAACACACCAAAATACATCAGGTTTGTGCACAAGACTTTGGTGGGTAGTGAAACAAAGGACAATTCTATGGCATAAAATGCGGACCATTGTGCGGTACCAATCATGAGTGCGGCAAATGGACCTGCACCATTTGTGTCTCTGTGTTGCCAGGCATAAATACCCAAACCAAACGCCAGCAAGGCAGCGCAAATAAGAGGGATGGTGTAGGGTGTGAATTGAAGGATCATGAAAGGCTCAATGAAGGTAAAAGTAAAAAATAAAAAGGCAAAAGTGAGTGATACGGCAGACGGCAAAAAGTGCGTTTCAACTAAATGTATAGACCATGTTTGTCGTTTGCTGCCTTAAGTATTTTTTAATACGCAATTGATGATGTCTATTAATTGCCCTGGTGTGAAGGGTTTGCTCAAATAATCGTCCATTCCGGCGTCTAAGAACCGTTTGCGGATTGATAAATAAAGATGAATATAATATATGTGATAGATAATAAAAAGAAATCCCTCGGGTTTTGAGACCGAGGGATTTCTTTTTGACGAATATTGTTCTGTTATTTGACTGTTGCTTGACCGTTTTTGATAGGAATATGAACTGTAATCTCATCTACTTTTACAGTTACACCCACAGCATCAACCGCGAGCAGTTCTGTATTTACGTTGGGAACGATGCCTTTTCCTGGTGTAATGACCCAGGCAAAGATGGCATCACCGTCAATATTGGTTCTGTACGTCACACAAGGTGACGCGGCTTTGTGGTTGTATTCGCGACTGTACCAGCCTTGAATGAAGGGTTCTTCTTGGCCTTGGGTCATTTCAATGTCCCAATGGGTATCACCTATAGGCGTGATGCGAACATTGCCTTTGTCGGTATCTGTTGAGGTGACGGTTGTTCCATCGATTTCGACGGTGCAGTCGGGGTGATAATGCCACAAGCCTTGAATGCTGCGAGGACGATCTGTGGTCATGCGATCGACCACGACCCAGAATTTGTTGCGTACATAAACCATTGCACGGGTGTGTGTGGCTTTACCATCGAGATCGATATAACCTGCGGTGAAAGAACCACGCGCATAATCAAAATTGTCGGTAATTTGATAGACATCTTCGGCCAGCGGCTCGGTGACTTCTTTCACATCTGCGTCTTGAACTTTTCCATCTATAAGGAGGGTGTTGTGTGCTGCGGTGCTTCGAATGAAGTCGCGCCATTTGTCTCTTTTATAATATAATCGTCCCGCATCAACCAATATGTCTCGCCCAAATGCTGCAACGGAGAGGTGCAGTTTGTCGTTGTGCTGATGTCCAATGCCCCAAGGGCCTACGTCAAACATGGCCCAGTGGGCATTTGCGTCCCATCCACTGCGCATAATCAATTGCCCTGCCCACGGGAACATGATGGATGGCGAACCATTGGGTTGTTCACCTTCTTGGCCGTTGGAAGCAATATAGGCCCAGTCGGGTCGTTTGTATCTGGGGGCGACTTGCAAAAGGCGAGGGCGATTAAAGTCTAAGTTGGAGTCGTTGTTTAAAACACCGTGTCCGTCGGGTCGCATAGAATACGCCCAATAATTCCACATGTTTTCCAAACCTTCGTACCACATTTTGGGGACGTCGCGACCGGCTTTTTCAAAAAGATCGGCGTATCTTTGAAATGAAGACAAGCTCGCGCCGTGATAATGGCTCGCCAATTCTTTTTGAGGGCCATCGGGATAAATCTGTCGTTTCATTTCAGGTAGGAGGGTGCGGGTTGCGTAGCCTATCCATTCATCGGCATTTTTGTATTCTGGCCATTGAAGCCCGCCATTGGCCAATGCACACATTTGCATGGCCAACCAGTTGCCACCCGGGTTGTGAAAGTTTTGTGTGTAGTGTGCATGATCGGGGATGCTTGAGAGAATGAGAATGCGCGTGGCAGGTTTGAGTGCGTCGTCTTCGGCCAAAGCATAAAAGATGCGCGCCCAAACATTGATACGACTCATGGTTTCTAAGCCGCGCCACCTTGGATCTCCAGTATGTTCGTTTGGATAGGGATTGACTTGCACCCATTCGTGAATGTGGTCATTGATGCGGTTTACATAAGATGGATTGCCTGTTTTTTTATAGGCACTTAATAGGATATGGAGGTGATTGTGGCGGTTTAAGAAGTATGCCCATTCGCGGTCGTCATTGGGGCCGCGATGTGTCCAGTCCAATGAACCATCTGCTTGATGTGGCACTGTGCCCGTGACATCTTGGAAGGTGAAGGTGTCTTGCAAAATTTGTTCTGCAGCTGCGTGTGTATCATTACTTGGCGATACAGGTTTCATGACCTGTTTTGCTGTGTTGGCTTTTTCTCGATAGTAGTCGATGAGCTTTTGGCAAGCGTCTATCTTGTTGCCTGCCTCATAAGCAGCTTTGACGTGCTCCAATCCTTGATGGTCTAAGTTTAATGCGTCGAACATATGATCTACACGTGTTTCTTGTGTTTCACAAACCCACTCAATTGTTGTTGCGTCTGACATAGTGTGGCGACCTTTCACTGTTGAAACAAGGTTTTGATATTTTCCATTCGCTTATAGTTCACACCCATATCTGAATGCCCCAATCGTGCCGCTGCCCGAAAATGAATCAGGCTGTCTTCAAACGAAAATTCAACGTCATCGGGAAATCCAAAAAAAGGAGACCGGAACTCAATCCAAATATATTCCGAGTCTTCTTTGATGAGCGTTGTATGTGGCAACTGGTTTAGAATCTGTAGCAATTTTTGCCGGGCCGCTTCACGGTCTCCAGAATATGGAATCGGCTCCATATGTTGTTCTGTATTTCCGCTTTGTGTTGCTACACCGTTCGGTTTTTTTGGCAAAGGCAAAAGCTTCCCATCGTGAATGCCCAATTCAGGTTGCGATGCCGTTTTTGCCCACACCATTCCCATAAGAACAAAGAGCAACACAATACCTGCCAAAACCAACAAAGCTTTCATATCACCCTCAAAATTAGAAATAAGTAATACAATTCAATGATCCATCCAGTCAAAAATGATTTTACGCGCAGAATCTCTTCAGCTATTGTGTTTATAAAAATGCTTTCGCTGGCAGGCCACATTATCTCTTGTGCTCACTAGAAGTATTTTTACTTAGATACCTCTACCAGTTTCTGGATCTGATCTTCTAACCGTTCCACCGCCTGAACATAAACCTCCATCCACGCTCCCAAACCATTCTCGTCTTTTTGCTCAATCTCCCACCGTAATCCCGGTAACATCCAAGGCGCATACCCCTCAAACGGATCTTCAGCACCAAACAAAGACTGACTCCAAGGTCGTTCTTGCAGACCATTGGGATGCAACCATGCCTGTTCCAAACCAATCAATTGCAGATTGATATTTTTTAGAACTTCAGGATCTTCAAGATGTGTATCACGTTGTGTTTCGAATTGCTTGCTGATCGTTAATAGCTTTTGAATTGGCTGATCGAATATCGTTTTGTCAAACGGCACGTCCAACTCTTTCGCACGTTGCGACAGGGCTTCAAGATGTATTTCAAAATCTGTGGCATATTGTGCGACCGAATAAGGAATCACATCGGCATTGGCAAACCGCAGTGCAATCACGCCATTGATGGTGGCCATTGTTGGGCCCGAGATGAAATCGGGGTCGGCAAACTTTTCATACCAAGAGAGGTTGTCGTAGACCGAGTGGTAAACGGATACACCGCTGGACATTGACAACGCTGCCGAGGGCACACCTGCATGTACATAAAACGGCAAATGATCTGATCCACCCCCCAAGTTGCCAAACGTGGCATGACCTGTTTTTTGAATGCGTTCCATCCATGTCTCGTGTATCGTTTTGTTCTGGGTTGGATGGTTTATTGATTGTGCTGCTTCTTCGATGGTCCCTTTGAGCGATGGTGAGGCTGCTGCGACAAATGCCAAACCCGTTGCTGCCATGTCGGCATTGATATACGCGACAGCTTTGGTGGATAATTCGGATTCAAATTCTTCAACCCACTCCGTAGATCCCATAATGCCAAATTCTTCGGCATCCCAATGCGCAATACGAATGCTGCGTTTGGGGTGGTGACCTGTTGCTTTGAGTTTACCCAATGCTTCCGAAAGCGTCAATAACAGGGCCGTACCGCTGTTGGGGTCTGAGGTGCCAAATGCCCAAGCATCGTAGTGGCAACCGAGTATGATCCATTCGTCAGGTTTTTCATTACCCCAGAGGGTGCCAATGACATTGGTGGCTTTGGTTTGCTCACAGGTTTGATGCACGCAGACCCGCACCGTTAATTCTGAACCGCCTGTGATGCGATAGGTAAAAGGTAGGCCGCCTTGCCAGGCATAAGGAACAGGTTGGCCTGCCATGTGTTTGATGATTTCGATGGCAGAACCATAAGGAAGAGGGGCAACGGGGATTTTGGGTAGTGCAACATCAGAAACGTCTAATCGTTGGGTATCTGACAAGGCTGGCTGACCGGGGGTGAGTGGGTCACCTGGATAAGGCAAGGTTAACAAGGATCCGCGTTGGATGGCACTGTCATTGGCAAAACGCCCTTCGGGGTATGTGGCGCCTTTTGCATATCCCATATCGGCGGGGTCGGTACACATCAGCACCGCGGCAGCACCCATTTCTTGGGCATATTTGACTTTATATCCGCGATAATTCATGCCATAACGAGCCAGCACAATTTTGCCCGTGATGGAAATGCCCATTTCGCGCAGGCGTTCAAAGTCTTCTTTTCGGCCATAATTGGCATAAACAATCTCTGCGGTGACGTCACCCGAGCCCGAAAAAGCGACCCATCCGGGTGTGAGGTCTGGGTGAGCAGAGTAGGGATCGTCTTTGATGATGTTTTCTTGATTGTTTAGTGGGATGCGTGTGGGGGTGACAAGGGCTACAAAAGGCGGTGTGCCACTCTTTGGCGCGTAGACATTATACTCATAGGTGGCCACATCTAATCCGGCTTGGTGCATCACTTCACCGAGATAATCGCCTACTTGTCGGTTTGCAACGGAGCCAAAAGGGTGGGGTACTTTGGTGATTTGGGTTAAATGCGTGCGAAAACTTTCTGACGTGGGCAATGTTTTTAAATGATTTTCTAATGCGAGCTGTTCGTTGTCTTGTTTAAATCCGATCAAGGTGAATCTCCCTGTGCGCATGATGCCCCATGTTTGGGACATTTGTGTCACAAAATGAATGGATATGAATGATGGTGTGTATGTGAGTGAGATTTTGTAAAATATTTATTTATAATATCTTAGGTTCTATTTTTGGTGGGCGGTTCATGTTGGCACATACCTTGCGATACTAATAGGGCGTAACACAACAAACTGCTTACGTTGCATCAGTGGCTTACACACAGTCAGTACAATACCTGACACGGCACACAATATGCCAGCCAAAATGCCAAGATGACGGAGCAGACGCAAGATCTTTTAAATTTTACACTGTTCTTCTGTTTTAAGGAGCATCTCATGTTCTTCGCTTGGTAAGCCAGCCGACCGATTTCCTTTCGGAGGCGACCGCGTATCGTTCGTAACACGAATCAACGGTTGCATCTTTTCGCACACATTGTCAGCACAGTTTCTGACACGGCTTTGAAGCCACTATCAAAATGCAAAGATGACCGACGTCGTAGACGAACAAAGCAAGCTGGGGAAAACATAAAACATTTTATTCGGAGGCGATTATGCCACCTGTATGTAGATAGCGATCGCGTGCGTTTCGAGGCACACGCGGTCGCTATTTTTTTATATAGATATTTATTTGATACTGGACCGTTCTGTTGGGCGGTCTCTTTTTTTGCCAAATAGGAATTATTGCGTATCTTGAGAGCACGTTGATCTGCATCTCATATCAAACTGCGAGGAGAAGATGATGGGCAGCTATTATTCGACTAAGCGCATTGGCCCCATTAGTACGGGGCACCGCCAATGGCGAGATCCAGGACATTGTTCATACGTTCATGGGTATGGGCGCTATGTTCAGTTTGTTTTTGCGTGTACCACATTGGATGATAAAATGTGGGTGGTCGATTTTGGCGGTCTCAAAGGGATTCGTAAGTGGTTGGAAGACCAATGGGATCATCGCCTTCTCATTGCTTCTGATGATCCGTTGCTCGATGCATTTAAAGCACTACATGAAAAGGGTGGCATCAATTTGCATGTGATGGATGTTGAAAAAGGTTGGGGACCTGGCATCGAAGCTTCATGCAAGTTTGTGCACGATTATATTGACCCATTAATTAGAGAACAAAGCGAAAATCGGTGCTGGGTCAAACGGGTTGAGATTTGGGAGCACGAGAACAATTCAGCGTTTTATGAGGGTGATTAAAATTTTGAAACTGGCAAGCCTCATACGGTGCTTTTTTAACATCTAATCAGATGGTGGAACAAATTGTTTGGTTAAGGTTGCTGTTCCGTTGCTTGTCGAATCGAGCCGTATTTTTTTGACCGGTTCGTAATCTGGGTCGTTGTACCAATTCATTGCCGCATCCTCAGATTCAAACCGCAAAACCACATTCACCGCGCATTCTTTTCCTTCCAATGTTTTGGTTTCATAGTCTGCCACTAAAATTTCTGCAATTTCTCGCACCATTGGTGCGAGTTTTTCAGAAGACCTGTAAGTTTCGTAAAAGTTCTTCATTCGCCATAGATTGGAAGTAGAAAAGCCTCCAATACCGGGAAATTCATTTCGCAAATCCTTAGCAAGATATTCAACAACAGCTTTGCCCCATGTGGCACTTTTTTGTCGCTCAAATAATTAGATGTCCAATATCCCAATAAAGGCCAACCAATTCTTTATTCACTACCTTGAGTGCTGCATATTGAGCGGTACGAACCCGATCCTTGATTTCAAGCAGCAGATCCGTGTAGTCTTTGGGTAGTTTTTTTGGGATATTGCTCATATTTATTCTCTTCTTAAAATCCCGTTTAATGGTACTGGTGTCGAGGAATTTCTACAGCATTTTCTAAGCTTAAAACCCTCTTTCTTTGTCCACCACGTTCTGCACAGGTTCGCTTTTTAAATATCTTTCTAAATTTTGCACAAAAAATTCAAATAATCGTCGCTGGCGATGTTGTGATGCACCTGCACGATGTGGCGTGAGCAATAAGTTGGGCGCTGTCCAGAGGGGACTGTCTTCTGGTAAGGGTTCTGTTTCGCACACATCTAAAGCTGCACCTGCAATTTCTTCACCTTTTAGAGCGTCTACCAAGGCATCTTCGTCTACAATGCCGCCTCGGGTGACGTTGATTAAGAATGCCGAGGATTTCATGTGTTTAAACGCTTCTGCGCCAAATAAATGATAGGTTTCTTTGGTTAAAGGACAGGCCGTCATAACGGCGTCGCATCGTTCCAATAGGGCATGAAAATGTTCTGTGGTGGGTTGTTTGAGTTCTGTCACGCCTTCTGGTTTTTCGGTTTTGACGGCATCCAATGCCAAGACGGTCATGTTATAACCTTGCGCACGTTTCAACATTTCCATGCCAAATCCACCCAATCCAATCAAACCCAACGTTCCACCAGACACTTCTACGACATTTACGCCTCCCCATTGTTTTTCTTGCATGCGTTCTAGACCTGGGCGAATACCCCGCGCTAAGGCCAGCAACATCGCCCACGCATGTTCGCCGCCTTGTGGCGCATGTAAACCCGCCGCATTTGAGATTTCTACATCACGTTCAATAATCTCAGGAAACAAGAAATGATCCATGCCTGCGCTAAAGGACTGTATCCATTTGAGGTTGGGTGCTGCGGCACATACGGGTGGTTTAAAGAAGCCGATCATGACTTCTACATCACTGGCCAATGAAACGGCCTCGTCATCGTCTGTTGTGAATAAAGCCTCGCTGTTATATTTTGCGGCAACATCTTGGAATGTTTTTACTTGGTCTTCATCAAACGGGTAATGGAGTAATATTTTCACTTTGGCCCCCTGTTTGTGCGTTGGCATGTTATGGATGGCTCAATATAGCAGTCCTATATCAAATGGGAAACGGGAAATAAACTGCCTCATATCAGATAAAAACTGACAAGCGAGATTTTTTGTGATATTATGACGGTTCAATTGCAGGACATTATTTGTAGAGATGCGATGTCACTTACAATCAAACAGATTACACGTCAAAATCTCGCACAATATGGCACGATACCTATGGCATTTGAGGTTCAGTCTTGTACTATATGTTGAAACTTGCTGTGATAATAGAAACCCAATATGACCTTATTTCTAAGACGGATACTTGTTTTCATTTTATTTTTTGCTCAAGCTACAGAAGGTGATACGATGTTGAAACCGCGGGTTATTGTTACGACAGACGGTGAAGGCGATGATCGTTGTTCGATGAATCGCTTTTTACTCTATACCTACCAGTGGCAGGTTGAGGGGCTTATTTATTCCAGTTCCAAACATCATTGGAAAGGGCGAGATGATGTAGAGGGACATAAGTGGCACAATACAACTTGGATTGAAGATCAAATTGATGCGTATGCAAATGTGTATGACAATCTGATTCAACACGAGTCGGGCTATCCAATACCCGACGATCTCAGACAAAAAATATTCGTTGGCAATATTGATTTGGAAGGCGATATGGAACAGGCCACGCCCGGTTCCGATCATATCGTTCAGGTGTTGTTGGATTCTGATCCGTCGCCTGTGTGGATACAAGCATGGGGCGGGCCCAATACGATTGCACGGGCTTTGAAAACGATTGCGGATGAGTATCCTGATCGTATGGTTGACGTGTCAAAGAAGGCCAAGATTTTTCTGATTGCAGAACAGGATCAGACGTTTAAAGATTACATTCTTAAAAAATGGCCTGATGTGGAAACCTTTCAAAGCAGTCGCACGTATCTTGCTATTGCTTATCGCTGGCGAGAGCATATGAGCCCTGAAATTCAAGCCTATTTCAGCAAGGAATGGTTACGCGATCATATTTTGACAGATCATGGCCCTTTGTGTGCATTGTATGAACCGCGTCCAGATGGTACGTTTCGCTCAGAAGGTGATTCACCTGCGTTTATGCATATGATTGATGTGGGATTGCGCACATTGGAACATCCGACTTTTGGGGGGTGGGGCGGACGTTTTGAAAAGCGTCCTGATCGCTGGCGATCTGCACCTGATGATGAGGATATGTTTAAACCCATTCTACGTTGGGCCATTGCGTTTCAAAATGATTGGGCTGCCAAAGCGGATTGGTGTGTGAAGTCGGTTGAAGAAGCCAATCATCCTCCTGTTGTGACATTAGATCATGCTTTAAATTTGGTTGGCAAAGCAGGTGAACAGGTTTCTCTTGATGCAAGCAAGACCACGGATTCTGATGGGGATGCGCTGTCGTTTGATTGGTGGCACTATCCAGATTCTGGTACGTATTCTGGTTCGATTGATATTCAAGATGCCAACACATCAGATGCAACATTGATGTTGCCTACAGATGGAAAAGCAGGGCAGACGATTCATTTGATATGTGAAGTCACAGACCATGGTGCGCCACCGCTGACCCGGTATCAGCGGATGATTGTTACTTTTTCTGAAGAATAGTTTTATCACGTGTGAGATAAGGAAAAGGATATGTTCCCTCAAAGTTGTGATACAATGGTTGCACTGGGTGCGGCGACTCAGAATGGACAAACGATTTTTGCCAAGAACAGTGATCGACCAGCCAGTGAATGCCAGCCTTTGGAATTACACCCTCAAAAAAATCATGCATCAGGCGATGAAGCGCCGTGTCAATTTGTGACTTTACCTGAAGCAGAGGTGACGTATCGTCATGTGGGTTCTCGCCCATTTTGGTGCTGGGGTTATGAGCAGGGTTTTAATGCGCATCAGGTTGTGATTGGCAATGAGGCTGTGCATTCTCATTTGCCTGTTGCAACAACGCCTAAACTCATTGGGATGGAGCTGTTGCGTTTGGGGCTTGAACGTGGGAAAACGGCGGCTGATGCTGTGGATGTGATGACGGGTTTGATTTCTGAATATGGCCAAGGTAAATTTGAAAATGATGCCAATGTGCGTACGTATGACAATGGTTATATTGTGGCTGATCCACACGAAGCGTATGTGATTGAAACAGCGGGACATGATTGGGCGGTAAAAAAAGTTGAGGGCGCGTTGGGTATTAGCAATGTGTATTCTGTTGAGACGGATTGGGCGCGTACGTCGTGTGAAACATCTGTTGGTGATCGGTTGAATTTTGCTGATACATTTACCAAAGACCCACGCACAGAGGGGAGTGGTTTTACGCGGCGGGCTCGGTCTTGTGCTGTTCTTTCTCATTTGACAGAGCAGATTGATGCACATACGATGATGCATTTGCTCAGTGATCATGGGTCTGAAAAATCGCCATCGGATGTGTTTCAAACGGATCTTAAGCAGGGTGGCATTTGTGTGCATTGCAACGAAGATGGGACGGGTGGCAACACTGCCGCAAGTCTTGTTGCCGATTTGTGTGCGGATGGATCCCGTTTGCCAGTTTATTGGTGCAGTTTTTACTCGCCTTGTTTAGCGCTTTTTTTACCTGTGTTTATTGAAGGGGAATTGCCCACTATACTTGGTGTGGGGGCTGATGGCCATACGGGTGAGAGTCCGTGGTGGTTGTTTCATCAATTGAGCCGGGTTGTGCGTGAGGAGCCTGATGAGCGTGTTGGATTGGTGAGAGAGCGATGGTGTGCAATGCAGGCGGAATTGTTTAAAACTGCATATATGATGGCTGAGGAAGGTCGTCATTTGATTGATCGAGAGAAAGAAGAGAAGGCTGGACAGGTGTTGACGGATTATATGGAAGGGAATGTTCGGGATATGCTGGGTGAGGTTTCTGGGTTTTTAGAAACTTTTGATAGAAAGAAGTGAATGCTTAATGGGTTTGTCGATTCATTCTGAAAAATACATCATTCATTTTTTTTCTTTTAGTTGCCTGCGGCGCCATACTTTTTTTCAACAGCTAAAAAAAGTATGCAAAAAAAGCCGCCCCTCAAGTGCCGGGGAGGCTGATTTTCCGCAAATACCCTCAGTGGATACATGGGGGACAGTGGCCTGCAATCCTTAGAGCTTTGTAAGATCAGTAGCTGGACGGAATCGTGCGGAAAATCGTGGTCGCTTGGTTTGATGGATTTATTTATTCGCTTTCTTAATGTAAAATATTAAAAGTTCAATTTCTCCCACGGTGGTGGGGGCCTTTGTGCAGTTGGTGTGGTGATGTTGGGTGTGTGTGGAAGGGGCGTATGGCATACGCGGAAGGGTGGGAACTGCGCGGGCTGGTGAGGGTGGTTTTCGCTTGTAAAAACACTGAAGCACATGAAACGTGCGACGCGTAGTGGCGGCCTTTTTTGCCTACTTTTTTGGGCTGTTGAAAAAAGTAGGACGCCGTAGGCAATTATAATAAATGAATTAAATGTTTCATGCCCTTAATCCTCCAAAACCAACATTGGAAATTCATGACAAAATCCTACCTAAACATTCTTTTTACCCTCATCCTCCTAACAGGCTGCCTCTCTCCCGACCCCAAAAATCAACATATCGAAAAGACCGCAACGGAAGTCGTTTCGGTTAAGCAGCAAATCCGTGCACCCCAGCAGATCGATTCCGAAATTTTACGCACCCGATCTTTTAACGAATCTCCACAGTGGACAGCTCAAGTCAAAGCTGGCGATCTTCCTCCTCTTTCTGATCGTTTACCTGAACATCCTCGTGTCCTCACGCCATTTAAGGAAATTGGTACTTACGGCGGTGCCATCCGCAGAGCCATTACAGGAGACATTGTTCAAATACCCGCAACAATGAAAGCCAAGAACGAAGGTTTGGTGATTTTTACGCCTCCATTGGGCAGTGGCATTGAACCCAATTTAGCTGAGAGATGGCGATACAAAAACGGGGGCAAAGACCTCGTTTTCTTTCTACGCAAAGGCATCCGCTGGTCCGATGGACATCCCTTTACAGCAGATGATGTGCTCTTCTTTTATGAAGACGTGTTGTTCGATGACGAAGCGCGTCCCCTCGATCGCACATCCGTTCCGCCTGCATTAACAGTAAACAATGTGCCCATTGGGTTGGAAAAGATAGATGATTACACCATTCGATTTTTTGCCGATCAGCCGATGGGGCAATTGCTGAAGGAATTGGCTGGTGTAAACGAAACGGCCTATCCCAAACACGTTTTTGCAGAGTGGCATCCAAAATACAACCAAAATGCGACCTATGAAGAATTTCGCAAACGTGCAACACGCGCACAATTTTTATATACCCCGGGTATGCCCACGTTGTCGGCTTGGGCACCCGAAATGTGGATTCATGGGCAGCGTGTGGTTTATAAGCGCAATCCGTATTATTGGAAAGTAGATACAGCGGGTAATCAGTTGCCCTATACAGATGAATTGGTTCTGCAAGTGGTTCCTGATCGACAAGTGATCATGTTAAAGTTTATCAATGGGGAATTCGATCTTTTTGGGCGGTATTCCCAAATTGCCATGTTTGAAACACTCAAACAAGCCGAGCGTGAAAGCGGCACGTTTAAGGTGTATCTTTCAGGTCCCGTGCCCGCTCATGTGTTCTATTTAAATTGGGACACACCCAAGCCTGAATTGCGAAAAGCCTTTCGAAACAAAGACGTGCGTATTGCAATGTCCTTGGCATTGAATCGGGAAGAGATTAGTCAGTTGATGTACCATGGGTTTTTGGTGCCCGCTGGTTTTTCGTTTTATCCACCCAATCCATATTATAGCAAAGAGGCATTCAAACGGTTTAGCCAATACGATCCGAAGCAGGCGCGTGAATTGCTCGACCAGGCAGGATATCGTGATACAGATGGCGATGGGTTTCGCGAGTTGGGTGATGGGTCGCGTTTTGAGTTGACGTTAGATATTGCAACAAGTTCGGGGGCAACTGCTGATATTTCTGAATTGGCTACCGCGCATTGGGAAGCGATAGGTATTAAGGTGAATACATTTGCCGCTTTGCGCGATATTATTGTGCCACGTCGGTATAGCGGTGAATTTGATATACACTATTGGTGGTTCGACAGTGCGGATGATCCGCTGAGTGCGCTTACTGAGTGGGCAATTACAGCACACAACATGCCTTATTGGCATCGCAATGCAACAACCGAGGGCCCCGATTGGCTTCGTGAAGGTACGCGTTTGTTTGCGATTGCCGCTACGAGTACCGATACTGTTGAGATACGCAAAAGTATGATTGCAGCACGTCATATTTATACCGAAAATATACCCGCTATACCATTGGGTGCGTCATATCGTGCATGGGGTGCCAACACACGTTTGGGTAATATCCCCGATGATGTTTCTTTTTCTGAAGCACACGGCGCTTGGGGGCGACCCATTACACACGAACAAATATTCATTCGACCTACGGAGACACCATGAGTCAGTCTTTTGTACATCCGGGTATGTTACATACCCAACAAGATTTTGAGTTTATGAAAACACATGTTCACGAAGAACCTTGGCAAACGGCCTTTCAGACTTTGTGTGAACAACCGTTTTCTTCTCTTGATTATGAACCCGACCCCCATACCCATGTGATTCGGGGGCCGTATGGCAAACCGAGTATTGGAGATAAAGAATTGTCCAGCAGCGCCAATGCCGCGTATAGCCATGCTTTGCAGTGGGTCATTACGGGGGATAAAAAACATGCAGAAAAAGCCATTGAGATATTGAATGCATGGTCGTACGTGGTGTGGGATTTTCAATTGAATGATGCCAAGTTGTTGGCGGCCTGGACGGGTGATTATTTTTGTAATGCCGCTGAGATTTTGAGGTATACGGATTCTGGGTGGGAAGAGAAAGATATCACACAATTTGAGCGCATGACGCGTACGGTGTATTATGCGTTGCTTGAAAACTTCTTTCCCGAGGCCAATGGCAATTGGGATGGGGCCATTATTAATACGTTGCTTTGCATGGGTATTTTTTGTGACGATCGTGTGATTTTTGATCGGGCGATCAATCACTATCTGCGCGGTCGCGGTAATGGTGGCATTACCAAATACGTTTATCCCACAGGACAGTGTCAGGAAAGTACGCGGGATCAAAGCCATACCCAATTGGGGTTGAATGAATTTGCATTGGCTTGCCAAGTGGCTTGGCATCAAGGTGTTGATTTATACAAAACAGCCGATAATCGATTGGCATTGGGTTTTGAACATGCTGCTCAGTATATGTTGGGTGAAGACGTGCCGGTTTATGGTACAATTTCAGAGCAGGGTCGGGAACGTATTTGGGATATTTATGAGACAGCCTTTCAGCATTTTCATTATGTCAAAGGGCTGGATATGCCCTATTGCAAGCGTGCAGTTGAAGATACGCGCGGAAAAGAAAAGTCTTGGCTTGCACTGACGATGTATCGAGGAGAAGTAGAAAATTCGTCCACAGCATCAGGTGTGCCAAAAACTGGTGGTCAGACCCCAGGTGCGCAAACTGAGCCAACAGTGCAACCACCCAATGATGCCATTACAATATCACCTGATGGTGATCTGCAAGCAGCACTTGATGCATGTGTTGATGGAGGTTGGATTGTTTTGGATAAGGGGCTTTATACGTTGCCTGAAACACTGAAGATTCCGAGCAATCTGACTTTGTCGGGCCAAGGGCTTGAGACGGTTCTGTTTCTCGACCCTGAAAAGTCGGGGTCTGCACTTGCAAATAAAGAGGATGATTTAAACAATTTCACGTTGCGAGATCTTGTCATTGAAGGTGCTGTGAAAAGTGAGCCACCGCGAGACCCTAATAGTGCGCGTCGAACACGGTCTTACGCAAGCGCACGCAGTCGCTCGGGCATTGCTTTTTCCGCTCAACGGGCCAAGCAAATGCACGATCTGCATTTTGAACATGTGACGGTGCAAAATTGTACGCTGGACGGTGTTGCCGTTCGTGGTGCACAAAATGTGACCCTTGTGGCCTGTGATTTTAGCGACAGCGGTTCCAGTGTGGTTCCTGGGCCAGGCTTGCAACATAATTTGCTCATTACCCGATCCGACACGGTTGATATTCGTGACAGCCGTTTTGATACGTCGCCTTGGGGAAGTGGTGTTGACATCAGTCATTGTGACACTGTGACGCTTTCAAATAATGAGGTGGCTCGCAATACCCTACATGGTATTCGTGTGACGGACAGTGGTGGGATTCATCTTGTGAATAACTTAGTTGAAGGGAATGATGGACATGGTATTGTTTTTGATAAACAGATGGATGGATGTGAAAATGTGACCGTAACCAACAACATATCGCGCAACAATGGCAAATCGGGTATTCAGGTTCAAGATGCGCATGAAACAACCCTTGAGAATAATGTATTGGTAGACAATGAAAATGATGATGAGTGCGCATAGGCAAAACTATAAGAATCAGTATTCAGACACTGTTCATTAAGATGTAGGGGCGTGGTCTCTGCGTCCTTGTATCAATAGGAAGGATGGCATCATGTTACAATGGGGTATTATTGGGCCGGGTAGTATTGCACGTGTTTTTTGCAATGGGTTGCGGTTTTCCAAGACAGGCGAATTGGCTGCTGTTGCAAGCCGAGATGTTGAACGCGCTCAAAAATTTGCGACGATGTTTGGGTGTGAAAAAGTGCACGACTCCTATGACGCGTTGCTTGCTGATGATGCAATTGACGCGGTATATGTGGCTACTGTTCATCCAGCACATCAAGAGTGGGTGGTTAAAGCCGCTCAAGCAGGCAAACACATTTTGGTTGAGAAACCGATGGGTGTGACTGTGGCCGAGGTGACTGCGATGCTTGATGCGGCCAAAGAGCACGATGTGTTTTTGATGGAAGCGTATATGTATCGTTGTCATCCACAAATTGAGAAGATGGTGTCGTTGATTCAAGACAAAGCGATTGGTGATGTCAGGGTGATTCGATCTGCATTTGGGTATCACGCAGGGTTTAATCCTGAGTCCCGTGCTTACAACCGAGATTTGGCAGGGGGTGGCATTATGGATGTGGGATGTTATCCGGCGTCGATGTCACGTTTGGTGGCAGGAGCTGCTGTGGGCAAAGCATTTCTGGATCCGACAGAGGTGAAGGCAACGGGTGTGATTGGTGA
>JABIFK010000080.1 GCA_018650745.1 Candidatus Latescibacterota bacterium
AAACGGGAAATCCAAAATCTCTTTTGCTGTGGTTGCCTGAGCCAAAGGATTGCGCTGATCGGGATGCCAGTATGTCCAATCGCGATAATTGGCCAACAACGCAGGTGTGCCCAACTGTGTATCGTATCGTACCTGACGCACTTTCCGCTGAAAATCAGCCTCAGACTCCGATGTTTTGAATGACACACTCACCGCATCAGGTAACGGCCCTGAATAATCATTGGGTGCATATTGCGCCACGGGTGTGGGCCGAAAACCAAGCGCTGTGGGCACACGATCTACGCGCTCACCCAAAAGTGCTGCAAAAATTCGCTCACGAGAGGTCATAACCCCTTCTTTTGTCGCATGGCCTCAACAAATGCTTCGAGATTCTCAATGGGAACCTCGGGTTCGAGCACATGAGTGGGTGCGCCAATAAACGCGCCATCATAACCCAGTGTTTTAATTCTTTCTTGCACGACGGCACGAACCTCATCGGGTGAAGAAAACGGCATAGTTGTTTGCGTACCAATAACCCCGTCCAGCACCAAATCTTTTTCGTACTTCCGTTTGATTTCCAACACATCCATACACTCTGGCTGCACCGGATTTAAAATGGTGACACCAATTTCGATCAACTCTGGAATAATTGCTTCAATGTTTCCATCGCTGTGATACCAAATCTCAATATCTGGCTTGATCGCCCGTGCTGCGGCATAGACCTTTTCCCAACGCGCCTTAATAAAAGTACGCCAATGATCGAGCGAAAACATCATCGTATTTTGATTGGCCACATCGTCACCTGTACGCAAAAAATCAACCCCAGCACGCGCAGCTGCTTCGGCATTTTTGATATTCCGCTCCGTCAACCGATCCAAAATATACATGGCCCATTCAGGTGCCGTAACCATATCGATTAAAAAACTCTCGTAATCTCGAATTTGCCACGCAGTTTCATACATATGCCCAATCCAACAGGTTGTCACTCGCCCCGCCGCGTGTGCCTCTTTGACCTGTGCGGCCATATGATCGTCTTTAAATCCATCCAAGTTTGGATAGGGAAACGCTTCAATATCCTCAAGTTTCTTGGCATTTCGCAACGGGCTGATCCGATGGGTAAAATGATACATACTGCCTGGCACATGCAACACACCAAAACCGTCTAACCTCGCACCTTCTGGCACATCCATATCATCATAATAACGCCAAAAACCGGGTGTTTCTCGGTGCTCTGGTGGTTTCATACCAACGGCAACCGGCGCGTACATATCAAAATATTCTGAGATACTGTCTTTTGGCCCCAGCCCAAACCGCTCGCGTACCCGACGTTCCAGGTCAGGCGTAAAACCAGCATGGTACAACCATTCATTGTGTTTTTCATGTGCTACCGTCGCTCGAAAGCGTTCCAATTCTGTCATCATCACCCTTTCATTTGAAGGTCTCTTCTTAACTTACCTCAATAGAAGTAAAATAAACCATGTGATCAGACAGATATCCCCTCATACTTCAGACTTGTTTTTCCATCTAAACACAGTGTCAAAGACGCTGCATCAAAGTCTGGTTGTCGCGCCCGACAAGATGCAGCAAAATCGTCCAGATCGCCGCTACCACAGATACCCAACCAGGCCACTTGCTGTCCTTCGGCACGCAATTCGCGATCCGTTAACACCTCTGAACCAATCTTTAGCGGTGTACTGCACCAAAGCGCCACACAACCATCACCCTTCTTGCCAAATGCCCATTGCCCATCTACAATCTGCTGGTCAAAAATCTCAGTGGGCCAATGTGCGTGCGTAAACGGAATGGGGTGCCTATCGGGAATATTAAACACCTGCATCACCATCGCACCATCTTGCACCGTATGGGGCAAAATACCATTGCCATACCAAAAACCCGGACGAGAACTGCTCATATCAAAACTCGCACCTGGGTGATTCACAAAAATGTGACAATCGCGTGCCAATGTTGCGTGCCACAAATGCTGCTGATACCCTTGTCGGCCCGGAATCAATCCTCTTGCCGAATGAGCAGGACCCTCTTTGAGCGGTGCCATTTGAAAGGACGCGGGTAATTGCAACGACGTCAGCAAAAAATCGGCCGTCTTCTCAAGCTGAATCTCCACACTCGCCTGTCGATACTTCCGGCTGACTGCAGCTTGCATTTGTGCATCAATGCCTTCGGGCAAACGATACTTTTGCGACGCGCCGACAAAACTCAGCCAATCATTGTGCGCCATGACTGCATCTTTAGATGCATAAACCAACATTGCCTGTGTGCCCGATGTCTCAGGATTCAATACCCCACGATACACCCGCCCTTGCGGCCCAACGGTTACCCCATCAAAAGCGTGCATGACCAACATCTCAAAAATGGTATCCACCACCTTGGCTGCCCGTTGCGACATCGCCTCATCGCCATAATCAACCAAGTTAAGCACCGCACCACACGTGAGTGGCATGTAAGTACTGCTCAAAAACTCGCGAAACCCCTGCGCTTCTATGACATCCAACCACTTTTCACAGCGATCCTTACCAATTTCAGCTTGCTCCTTACCCTTGCGCCCGCTATTGGTAAACACCTCTTCAGGAAACAAATTGCCCGCAATCATCTGACACCCATGAAACAACAGGGCATGATTTTCGGAATCAAAACACATGGCATCATTACCCGGTTCGTCGTGCCAATATCGAAAATTTAGCACAGTCTCCTTTATGCGATCCCGTTCTTTTTGCGTCAACGAATCACCGTGATACAAACGCAGAATGGCCGCCAATGGAAAATCTGCACAATCTGGGCGACCATCAATCCAATCCAGTGATTCAAACAAAACAGACTCATCTTCTTCGTGCCGTTCACCCAACGTATGTCGCGCCAAAACGGGCATTACGCCACCACGCCCTCCTCGGTTAACACGACTCGCAATATCACGCAAAATAGCGCTCTGGTGGGCTTCAAGTGACGGTGCATCCGACACTGCAATGGTTTGATTCACGGGCAATTCAAACACGCGCTTCAATGTTTCGCCTTCCAATACCAAA
>JABIFK010000079.1 GCA_018650745.1 Candidatus Latescibacterota bacterium
AGATGATCGATTGGTATTTGCCAATCCGGCGAGTACTGCGCGTGAGAATCTAACCGTTCGTGTGCGGGATGTTGATGGGCACATCTGGTCCAATGGGTCGGTGTTGCACCGAGGGCCAGCCGCGTATTCTGATTTGGTAATTCAGGCCGATGGGCGCATTGGGTGTTTGTATGAATGTGGTGACAAAAATCCCTATGAAAAATTGGTCTACGCACAATTTAGTGCGGACTGGGTTGAGTAAGTGATAATTCTATTTTGTTGTGTGAGAACTTCTTATGGGAAATACTTGTCTGTCGTCTGAATTGGTGTGGTTGTTTCGCCACAATGGGTTTTTGAAATTACCCGGGGTGTTGTCAACTGAACGCGTCGAAGCGCTCAGAGCAGCTATTCTGGCTGATGTTGCAGGTGAGGTTGAACCTGTGTTGCGCAATGCTGAAGGCCGTGTGGTGCGCTTGTCGCAGCTATTAGAGCGCCATTCGATCTTCAGGGAGACAATAGGGGATGCAACCGCTTTGGAGCCACTGGCGGCTTTATTGGGGCCCAATATTGAAGTTGTGCTCAATAGACACAATCATGCCACATTGAATCTGGCTGGTAAAACAGATACATTTCATCGTGATGTGGTGCAGTGGACGCGAGGGTTGGTGACGGTGATCTTTTATCTGGAGGCGACAACATTGGAGAATGGGTGCACGCAGGTGGTGCCCGGTTCGCATCTGTGGCCGGGGGTTTCAGTGCTCCATAATTTACAAAAGGAAGCGCAAATAGATCAGGCAGGTCTTTTACAGCAAGCTGTTCCTGTGCCTATGCCTGCGGGGGGAATGTTGGCCATTGACAGTTTGATTTTTCATCGGATTGGTGAAAATGTGACCAACCAATCACGGATGAGTATGACGGTGGGGTATCACAGCGTAGATGAATTGTTGGATGATGTGCAGCCTAAGCGGTTGCTGGTGCAAGGCGAGCGGATTTATATGGGAAACGACAAATAGTCGCGTGGGATGGTTGTTTTGTATGAATTAGGTTGGGTAATGGCTGTAACTAATTGTGAGACTGGTGATAGGAGTGATTGGTTATGTCGGATTTTAAACTGTGGTTGGGTGGCGACTCGCACGTAGGTACTGATTTGCGCAACGGTCGGAAAAGTTTGGCTGAGGCCATTTTGTTGGCTGAAAAGGGTGGAGATGAAGGGGGGCCTCCATTTGAATGGGATATTATGTTTGATGTGGGTGACCTGTCTGGCTCGCAAACGCCACCTGATGATGAAGAGGGTGAGGAGGTTGTTGCACAATATGGGGTTTCGAATAAACATCCGCGCGAGCACTTTTACAATATTCTCGGGAATCACGATGCCAGTGGTCCCAACGAACCCACGCAATGGTGGTTCCAGAAGTGGGTCGACCCAATCGGAGAGAATACGGCGTTCTCGGGCGTTGATGCCAGTAAGCGGCCGTATCCGGTTGAGGGCAATTGGGCACGCTATAAGTTTGAGGTGGGCAATATGGTGTTTCTGTGTATGGGAGACCGCAATGATGGTGGCCCCCCCGTTGGGCGAGGTGAACGAGGCGGGTATCCAGCTGGCGCTGTTTCGCTGGAGACTTTCGAATGGTGGAAAGAACACGTGTTGGCAAATAAAGATAAAATTGTGATTACGACGCACCACCATATGTTGAAGGAAACAACGGTGGGGTCCGGCGATTGGGAAGGCATGGAAGGCGAATATCACGGGCGCTTTGAAGAAGGTGCACCCATTGGTGCTTCATATCTCTATTGGGTTGATGGAGAAAGGGATACGGGGAAGTTTGAATCTTTTTTGGAATCCAATCCCGGGGCTGTTGATCTGTGGTTTGGCGGGCATACACATACGCATCCAAATGATACACGAGGGGGGCGCTCTCACATTGAAAAAAAGTGGGGCGGCGCCACCTTTATCAATTGTGCGTCGATGAGCAAGTATCACGCAGGCAAAACGACGATAGCAATGAGTCGGTATTTGACCTTTACACCGGGTAGCGCAGATTTGCGTGTGCAATGTTATATGCACACAAGTGATTATGCGCCCCAAGGATGGTATGCACCCGCCGAGCGCGTGGTGAATATGTCTCGGCCATTTGAATGGTAAACACTTGAAGGAGGTTGGGTGGCGGAATTTTCATTGGAAGCAGTGGTGTTGATCAGCGGTGTGATTATGATTGCCGCAACATTGCAAGGGATAACGGGGTTTGGGTTCAATTTGTTGGCTGTGCCTGCATTGATACTGGTCTATTCACCTCAAATTGCTGTTCCGGGTGTGATTATGTCTTTTATCCCTTTGGGCATTGTGCAGTTCATACAGTTGCGTCATCTGATTGATTTTCGGATTTTGGGCTCTTTTGTAGGTAGCGCTTTTTTTGCGTTGCCCTTTGGGGCCTATATTTTGGGGCAGGTAGATGCCGATACAATGCGAATGGGTATTGGTGTGATGATGATTTTTCTGGCCCTGTTACTGCAATTGCGACCCGGACGGCCCTTTAAACGCGATTTTCTCGTGCGTATTGGAACGGGTTTTGTCTGTGGCACATTGGCAGCAAGCACGGGGGTGTCGGGCCCGCCGCTGGTTTTGTTGGGGCTCAAGCAGAAGTGGCCCTATATGAATTTTCGGGCGACACTGATGGCTTTTTTTACGCTTGTATCGATCTTGAGCATTCCGTTCCATTGGCGTGTTGGTTTGGTCAATGCTGAGACTGTGCAGTTTGCTGGGGCTGCTTTTCCTGGGTTGGTGTTGGGGTATTTCTTGGGTACTTGGCTCAGGTCTTTGGTGGATGCGCGTTTGTTTCGGTGGGTTGCTTTGGGTTTGGTGATCTTGGGTGGGGTTTCTGCCATTGTTTTATAGCATTTTGTGCAAAACGTTTGGCGTTTATTTGATACGAGTTCTAGGATAGGATGGCCATATTGGGAGGGGAGCAAAAGGCTTTAGATCGTCAGATATTCCGATTGGGCGTGCCCAGTATGGTGGCTTCGTTGTCTGTGCCGTTGATTGGGATTGTCGATACGATCTTCGTGGGGCATTTGCCCGATGTGGCATTTTTGGGCGCTGTGTCGGTGGGCAGTGTGATTTTTGATGTGTTGTATTGGGGCTTGGGTTTTTTGCGGATGGGCACAACGGCTTTGACGGCACAGTATTTTGGGGCCGGACAGCCTCGAAATTGCACGGGTGTGTTGTTTCAAGCAGGCATTATTGCTCTTTTGGCTGGATTGTTTTTGGCACTTTTTCGTGCACCCTTGGCCGATTTGGGGTTTTGGTTGGCTGGTGGCAGTGACGATGTGCAAATGTGGGGCAAGCAATATTTGGCTGTGCGTATGTTGGGTGCGCCGTTGGTTCTCTTATCGTTTGTGTTGATGGGTTTTTTTAGAGGGCTGGCCGATGCGATGACGCCGATGTGGTTGACGATTGTTGTGAATGTGGTCAATGTGGTAGCAGATTATGCGTTGATCTATGGGAAATGGGGTGCACCTGAGTTGGGTGTGGTGGGCGCCGCCTGGGCTTCGGTGTTTGCGACGGGCACGGGTTTGGTGTTTGGGTTTGGCATTCTGCTCTTTAAGTATCGAACCTATTTGGTTGAGCGTCCTCAAAATTTATTGGATTTGCAGAAGTTGCGGTTGTTGGGCGCGACAAACTTTAACTTGTTTGGCCGAACGGCTTGTTTGCTTTTTGCTCAATTTTTCATGTTGAGTCAAGTTGCGCGAATGGGTGAGGTGGCTTTGGCGGCCAATGCGGTGTTGATTCAGGTGTGGTCTTTGGTGAGTTATTGTATTGATGGCATTGCACATGCAGCCGAAACTCTGGTGGGCAATGCTTTGGGGGCAAAAGATTTTGTATTGGGGCGCCAAGTGGCTGGCAGGTGTTTGCTGTGGGGCGTCTTGGCATCTTTGTTCTATACCGTTGTCTATATGTTCGGTTTAGATGTTATTGCCAATGCTTTTACAGATCACCAAGCTGTTGCCCAGTTGGCGGGCGCACAGTGGTTGTGGGTCTCATTGATCTTACCTGTTAATGCTGCTGTATTTGTTTGGGACGGCGTGTTTATTGGGGCCAATGATACGCGGTATCTGTTTGGTGCAATGGCTGTTGCGTCATTTGTGGTCTTTTTGCCAGCGTTTATTATCTTTGTCTATGGTTTTTCGTGGGGGCTTACTGGCGCGTGGTTGGGCTTAAACAGTTTGATGGTGGGGCGGTTTATCATGTTGTGGCGCAGGTATGTAGGCGATGTTTGGTTACGTTCGGCAGTAGATGTGTAAAGCCTTATTTCACTTGACAGTGCACACCAGACACCTTAACCTTGTGTTATTGCAATAAAAAGCTAATCATTTGGTTTTTGCGAGGACTCAATTATGTTGAATTAATTTGGGGGCAACAAGAAGAAGGCCGTTG
>JABIFK010000775.1 GCA_018650745.1 Candidatus Latescibacterota bacterium
CCACCCGTCAATCTTATCTCAACCGCATCCCATTGGGCCGTTACGGCTCCCGCGAAGAAGTCGCCGCTGCCGCCGTCTTCCTCGCCAGCGACGACTCCAACTTCGTCGTTGGCCACGTGTTAAATACCGACGGTGGTTTCAAAATGGCTGGCCTCACATTTGAGCCTGATGTCGAATAGGATCACAGATCTCAAATACGATTCGCGGGTGGCGTGGGCCTTTGTGCAGTTGGTGCGGTGATGTTGGGTGTGTGAGAAGGGGCGCATGGAATGCGCGGAAGGGTGGGAACTGCGCGGGCTGGTAAGGGTGGTTTGCGCTCGTAAAAACACTGAGGCTCATTCAAGTCCCTCGCGGCCAGCGAGAGACTTTTTTGCCTACTTTTTTTGTCTCTAAAAAAAGTAGGACGCCGTAGGCAACATAGAAAAATAAAAAAACCGATTTAGATTCTCAACCAAAGGAACCCCCAATGAAGCGTATCGCCTTCATCGACCACAACCTCGAAAACTTCCACGCCAACGTCTACCTCAAACTCCTGCAAACCGACCTCAAAAAACGCGGTTTTACTTTATCAGGTTGTTTTGGCACCCAACAAAAACCCAGCCAAGAATGGGCTACAAAAAACAACATCCCTTACTTCACCAACATCCAAGCACTCAACGAAACCACCGATCACTACATGATCCTCGCCCCATCAAATCCAGAGACCCACCTCAATCTCTGTCAAAAAGTCTTCCCCTTTGGCAAACCCACCTACGTCGATAAAACCTTTGCACCCGACTTCAAAACCGCCAAAAAAATCTTCACCCTTTCCGACAAACACAAAGTCCCCATGCAAACCACATCGGCTCTACGCTACACCGAAGTGCAAGATTACGTTCAAACCATCGGCCCCAAAAACGTCAAACACATGATCACGTGGGTCGCAGGCGGTTCCTTTTCCGAATATGCTGTTCACCCCATCGAACTCTTCGTGAGCTGCATGGGGCCCAATGTCAAACGCCTCATGCGACGCGGCACAAAAAATCAAATCCAACTCCTTCTCGACCTCACCAACAACCGCACCGCCGTCGTCAACGTCTTTCCCAAAACACGCACACCCTATGCGGCATCGGTCACCACAAATGAAGAAACCACATACTTTGCCATAGACACATCACAAATATTCCGCAACACAGCCTCTGCTATCCTCGACCTCTTCGAATCTGGCAAAGCCAACATCAACCGCAAAGAAAGCCTCATGATCCGCCGCATTCAAGATGTTGCCGAACAAAAACGATCACAAAACAGATGGGTCACTCTGTAAAAGGATAAAACCATGAAACCCGAACAACGCATCCAACCCTATCATGCCAACCCACACTACTGGCAGTACAAAGACCAACCCACACTCCTCATTGGTGGCAGCAAAGAAGACAACCTCTACCAAATTGCCAACCTCGAAGAACACCTCGACCAATTACAATCGGTCGGTGGCAATTATGTGCGCTGCACCATGTCCTGCCGAGATGAAGGTGACGTCTGGCCCTTTGAGCAAGATCCCAACACAGGGCTTTATGACCTCAACAAACCCGGAAAAGAACATTGGCGACGGTTTGAAAACTTCCTCAAATTGACGACCGAACGCGACATCATTCTTCAAATTGAAGTCTGGGATCGCTTCGACTTTGCTCAAAACCACTGGCAAGACAATCCGTACAACCCCAAAAACAACAGCACCTATACCGTTTCCGAAAGCGGCCTTGAAGAAGTGTATGATTTTGCCGGACACCTTGAGAAAAACCCATTCTTACGCACGGTGCCCACACTTGAAAACAATACGTGTGTTTTACAATACCAACTTCAACAAGTCGACAAAATGTTATCCCTCTCTCTCAACTATAGCAACGTCTTATATTGCATGAACAACGAAACCAGCGGCCCTCCCGAGTGGGGACAGTATTGGATACAACACATCCAAAAACGCGCACAAGAAAAAGGCGTTACCGTTTACACAACCGACATGTTTGACAACTGGTATATGGGCCCCCACGCTCGCCAGGTCTCAGAAGTGGCCAATAACCCCGACACCTATTCCTTTCTCGACATCTCACAGGTCAACGGTCGCAACCATCACGAAATGCATTGGGCGAACATGACCTGGTTAAAAAATCAAACCCGAAAATATCCTCGCCCCGTCAACAACGTCAAAATTTACGGCGGCGACATTCGCGCTTTTTTTGGCACAGGAAACAACAAAGACGGCATCCAACGCTTCTGGCGAGACCTCTTAGGCGGATGCGCAAGTGCACGCTTCCATCGCCCCCCAGGCGGCAATGGCCTAAACGAACATGCCCAAGCCAGCATCAGCGCCGTGCGCAAACTCGAAACAACGATCAAATTTTGGGATATAGCACCACAAATGAATCTGCTCGTAGGAGATCGATTACACGAATGTTATCTTGCCGGCATACCAGGTGAAGTCTACCTGCTGTATTTCACAGAAGGTGGATTTACATCTCTCGACCTCTCAGGCCAAACCCACACCTTTACATTGCGATGGGTGTGCATTGCCACAGGAGAATGGGGCGATCATACCGCGCTTCAAGGCGGCGAACCGATCACGATCTCATCACCCAACGACGGGGGCTGGGTCGCTTTGATAACTAAAAATGAATAAATCGTCCAAGAACGCACCACATTTATATGACCCATACAAGGATAACGATGATAAAAATTGCAACAGCACAAAGTCACATTGATAAAGATGTAAAAGCAAATGGAATGGCAGACGCGCCTGAATTTCAAATAGAAGAACCAGCAACATTAATTCGAGAAGGAATGGTTGCGTTGGTTACAGGAGCTGGGAGCGGTGTAGGTGCCGTGGTTGCGCGAGAATTGGGTCGACGCGGAGTGAAAGTTGCTCTTGTGGGACGTCGATCTGATAAACTTGAAGAGACTGCGCATCAAATCAATCTGGTGGGTGGTATGTCGCAGTGTTTTCCCGGTGATGTCTCTCTTGAAACGGCGGTGGATGAATTAAAGGCTCAGGTAAAAGCAGATCTGGGCGACCCCGACATATTGGTGAATGCGGCGGGGTTGCATTGTGAACTGGTCTCAATTGAAGAATCTACACCGCAGTTGTGGAAGCAAACCTTGGATGTCAATCTCTTTGGATGTTACCTCACCTGCCGAGCCTTTGTGGGTGCAATGAAAGAAAAGGGGTGGGGACGTATTTTGAATATCACGTCTGCTTCGTCCCTTCATCCCCCCACAAACATTGGCTCGATCTATTCTTTGTCGAAAGTGGCATTAAACCATTTTACACGCCAGCTGGCCAAAGAAGTAGAAGGACATGGGGTTACTGCCAATGTGATACACCCAGGAGAGGTGCAAACGGAAATGTGGCAAAGCATTAAAACAGATGCACAGTCGCGCAGTGGGCCGGGCAAAAATGCGCTGAACTGGGTAGAAAAAGTCTCAAAAACAGGTGGGGACCCACCAGAAAAAACCGCTGAGTTGATTCTCAGAATTATTTCTGGAGATGCGGATGAACCCAATGGACAATTTCTTTGGATACGCGATGGATTAAAAGAACCCATGCCAAGTTGGTAATTTGGAAAGAACATATCGATGTTGCAAAATGGTTTCCAAGCAGGTATGCAAACTGAGCGTCTAACAAGTGCTATTTCAATAAATGTAAAAGCCATTTCCCGCCACTTCACAAATCATCTGCCTAGAGAAATAACCCTCATCTATGAAACTCATTTTTCTCCATGGACCACCCGCAGCCGGTAAGTTTACCATTGCCAAAGAAGAGGAACCCGAGTGGGCAAAAGGGAGAAATGTTAAAGAACGTGTTGTTGTAAGCATCAAAAAAACGATTGAATTGATGGACACGATGTTTCCTACTCCATGACATGCATATTGTATTACTTAGTATAAATATCAATAATATCCTTATTTAAAAGCCTATAATGAAAATAATAATATTTTATTTACGTAAATATCAATTAGTCAAAATTCCAACTGTGCAAAAACAAAACGTCAAACCCAACAATCCCACCTTTTTCTCAACTTGCGTTTTCCAAAACACAACGTACTTTGCCTACTCATTAAAACGTCAAATCACCCACAGTCAGGCAAAACAAAATGCCCACCTTTAAAGCCCTCGTCATCCACGACCAAGACGGCGAATTTGTCAGACAAATTGAGGACAAAAATACCAACGACCTACCCGAAGGCGATGTACTCATTCGCGTACACTATTCCTCTCTCAACTACAAAGACGCCCTCTCTGCCACAGGCAACAAGGGCGTCACACGAAATTATCCACACACACCCGGCATTGACGCTGCTGGAGAAGTTGTCGAAAGTGCGGATGAAAGTTGGAAACCGGGTGACCAGGTTCTTGTCACCGGATACGACTTGGGCATGAACACCGCTGGCGGCTTTGGTCAATACATTCGTGTGCCCAAACACTGGGTTGTCAAATTGCCCAATGGCCTCACCCTCAAAGAAAGCATGACCTACGGCACGGCCGGATTCACCGCCGCCCTCTCTGTCCATCACCTTCTCGAATCAGGCATCAAAACCGACCAAGGCCCAATCCTCGTCACAGGTGCAACAGGTGGCGTGGGCAGTTTGGCCGTGGGCATCTTGGCTCAAGAAGGGTTTGAAGTCACCGCGGCCACAGGCAAAACCTCTGAAACCGACTACCTCAAAAATTTAGGTGCCCAAAATGTCGTCACCCGAAGCGATATCACCGACGACTCAAACCGCCCCATACTCACAGCACGCTGGGCAGGCGTCGTTGACACCGTAGGCGGTGATATACTCGCCACCGCCCTCAAAACAACCCAATACGGCGGCACCGTCACCTGCTGTGGTTTGGTCG